>JAPUKF010000126.1 GCA_027295805.1 Acidobacteriota bacterium
CGGGGCCCCCTTACCGTTCGGCCGCACCATGATCTACCTGCGGACGCAGGCTGGCGGCCCTCTCTACAGAGATTTTGAGAAGTCGCTGATCCCGAGTTCCGGAAACTCCGATTCCGGCAAGCTGGGCACCCGAAGCCAGCACAACGACACCCTGGACAAGATTTTCCCCCTGGGAGCGAAAGGCTTTGCGGGGGAGCAAGACAGTAACTTTGAATGGTTCACTCGCGATCTTCTCTATAATTTTGCCTTCCGGGATTCCTCTTTCGATCCCCATACCCTCGGAGGGCTGCCACCTCCCGATGTGGACCTCTACTACTTCGTCGGCGGTGAGGGCGACCAGATCATCCTGGATGTGGAGACAGCGGATCAGGGAGCCACGTTCGATTCCCAGCTTGAACTGTTCAGCATCCCCCTGAGCGTGTCGGCTCTGGATCCCACATCCACCGAGTCCCTGCTCGCGGTTGCGGATGCTGATCTCACCCTCCTGGCCCTGATCGATGATCAGAGCCCGACCGACCTGGATCCTCACCTGGAGATGACCCTGCCGGTAACGGGGCTCTTCGTGGTGCGTGTTTCGGCGAGCCCGGCGCAGACCGTCTTCCCGGGAATCACCACGCCATACAGCATTTATCATCAGAGCCTGCGGCCGGATGAGTTCAGCATTCCCATCATCGCCCGCGGTTCATTCTTCGCGACGGGCGCTGCCTCCCTGGACAGGGTGACCGGGCTGAGCCTTCATCTCGAATTTGATCCCGCCGTGGTTCGCATGACCGGCGTGGATCTGGCGCAGGGGACGCGCAACTTCCTCAACGGTCTCGATCAGAATCCTGCGACGGCGCAGGAGTACGTTGCCGAGCAGGTGCCCGGCACTCCCGGCCTGGTCCGCTTCGCCGTCCGTTCCTACCGGGATAATGTGTTCCAGCGGGCCAACGGTCTGAAAAATGACGGTCTGCTGGGTGGGTCATGCAACCCATGTCGAGAACTGGTGATTGCCCGTCTCCGGTTCCGCGTGGTGGGGCCGGGGGACACGACCATTGAGATCTCGGACAATCCCACAGCGGCGGGAGAAAAACTTCTCAACCTCGGTCTGGGAGAGTTTTCCGATGGGCCCATCTGGCAGCCGTTCTTCGGCTATGGCCCCGGTGTGCAGATCTCGGTCACGGCGACCCCCTAGCCCCGACGCCCGCTGACCTGCCGCAGCAGGTCTTCGTAGGCGTCGGTGATCGTGTCCCAGCGGTAGTGCCGCTGCACCCGGGTGCGGGCGCGGGTGCCATACAGGCGCGGCCACTCAGGCTGGGTCTGGAGTTGTTCCCAAACAATCCGAAGCGCTTCCACGCCGCCGGGGCCGAATGGGATCCCTGCATCGCCCACCGTCTCCCGGTTCTCCGGGGTGTCGTGATATAGAACCAGACGCCCGGCGCCCATGGCTTCCAGCAGGACCGGGTGAGTCCCGCCCACTTCACCAGCATAAAGAAAGGCGCGGGCATGGAAGAGCAGTTGGCGGTACTCGTTGCCAAAACGGAACCCGGCGAAGCGCACCTGTGGTCCAGCTTCCCGGTGCAGAGCTTCCTGATAGCGGCGGGCGTAGGGGGCGCCGCCCACCATGACCAGGGGAAGGGGATGGTGCAGGCGGCGGTGAGCCTGCACCACGGTCAGGGGCCGGTTCTCGGGCTCGAAGCGGCAGACGCACAGATCATACTCGCCCTCCTCCAGACCCAGTTCAGTCAGCAGTTCGCGACCCGTAGGTGCCGGCAGATCGCCGCCGTAGGAAATCTGGGCTGAAACGATGCCATGACGCTCCCGGTAATAGCGGGCAATGAAACGGGCATCGGCCACCACCCGGTCGGCCCAGGCAGCGGCCAGGTGCTCCGCCAGGAGATGGACCCCGCGAGCCCCGCGTCCCCACTTGCGGCGTTGCCACTCGATGCCGTCGACGTTGAGAACGGTGGGAATACCGGTTGCCCGCAGCAGAGGGAGGAAGCAGGCGTTGGCGGTGTTGCACATGAGCACCACATCGGGCCGGCGTTGCATGCAGTGGAGAGTGGACAGAAAGGTGTGACTGGCTGTTTCAAGGTGCTTGGTGTAGAGGGCCGGTAGAACGATGCTTTCAACGCCCGCCAGGGGGGCGGAGGAGTAGCGACTCCGCCCGTAGACGGTGACCCTGTGCCCCCTGGTGGCCAGGCGGCTGGCCAGTTGCTCGGCAAAGGTTTCAAAGCCGCCATAGCGGGCGGGTACGCCCCGGGTGCCGAGAATGGACAGGGATAAGCCATCTGCCGTTGCCATGAGTGAAGTGGAAATCGGGCCGCCTCAGGACCGGACATCGAACGAGGCAGGTTCCCCGAACCAGCGGTCCACATCCCGGTCGGCGGCTCGCCGTCGGGACATGATGATACGGCGCTTGCGATGGGTCTCTCCCAGACGTGCCACCACCTCCAGAAGGCCGGGCACCGAGGACCATTCCCGGAGGAGGACGTACCCGATGACCGAAAAGTCACGGAGCGTGCCTGCCAGCCAGGTCCGGCGGAAATTGGATGGTGTCTGATTCTTCAGGCGCAGCAGGAAACGGTTCTTCACCGAGTGCCGGTTGATCAGGGCCGGGACCTGGCGGCGGTTCCCGGGCCGGATGCGACGACGGTGGATGGCCGTGGCCGCGGGCGCGTAGATGGCGGACCAGCCCATGAGGCGGGCTCGCCAGGCAAGGTCGGCGTCTTCCCGGTAGGCGAAGAATGCTTCGTCCAGGATCTCCCCGCCCACCTCAAGATCTTCCAGCATGGTCCGGCGATAGACGGCTGCCGCCCCGGACACGCCGAAGACCTCCTCTTCACGATCAAACTGCCCCGTGTCCCGTTGACCTGCCCCCCGATCCAGGTGGCGTTGATTGCGGGTCATGATCATGCCGGTGGAGTCCAGGATCGGTTCGGAGAGCGGTTGTAGGGTGTCGTCCCCACGCAGGAGTTTTCCGGTGACGGCACCAGCCCGGGGATAACGGCTGAATGCGGCAAGGGTTTCTTCCAGGTAGGCGGGGTGCAGCCGGACGTCCGGATTGAGGAGGAGGACAAATTCGCTCGCCAGTTGCCTGAGGCCTTCATTATGGCCGCCCGCATAACCGCGGTTCTCCGGCAGCAGGAGAAGATTCAATCCCTGGTGGTGCGCAGCGGCGCGCCGCAGCCAGGGAACGGTGCCATCCCGGGAAGCGCAATCGATGAACAGCAGGCGGTCCGGCTTTCTTGTCTGGGCCGCAAGGCCGGCCAGGCATGGCTCCAGGAAGGGCCGGGAGTTGTAGGTCAGGACGTGAACTGCGACGGTCTGGGCCAACCGGTCAGACTCCTGGAAGCGATCTGGAGGCAGGCGGCCGCGCGCGGGCCCCGGCCGAAAGGGCCGCCTCCCCGGGGCGTCAGGGTTGCGGCAAGGCGCAGGGTGGCGGCGGGCAGGGTAAGGGCGCGGAGAACGGCCGCCGGTCCGCTGCCATGGTGTTTGCGGGCATACCGGACGAGGTTGTCGAACCAGGCCGCGTAGTGATCCAGAGGCGTCATGCGGCGCACGCAGCCGCCACCCTGGTGGGTGAAGGGCGCCGCAGGGACATGCAGGATGCGATGGCCGGCCTTTCCCAGGCGATGGCAGAGGTCCACATCCTCGAAGAAAACGGGGTGGAACTGCTCATCGAAGCCACCCAGGCGGCGGAAGATTTGCCGGCGGACCATGAGGCAGGCTCCGGCCACCTGGGCGACCTGGCGAACCGGCCTGTCGGGGCTGGGTGGGGCCACGGCAGGCGCGCCCATGAGAAGACCGCGAGCGAGACGGGCCGGGCCGGGAAGGTCGCGGGGGCCGTAGCGGGCCTGGGGAGAGCCGTCCGGATCCAGCAGCAGGCCGCCCGCAGCCGCGGCATGCTCATGGGCGGCGAGGGTGGCGGCCAGAGTTGACACCGAACCCTTCAGCGCACGGATATCAGGATTGAGAAAAAGAAGCGTCTCGCCCCGGGCCACGGTGGCCCCACGATTGCAGCCGCCGGCATAGCCGCGGTTCTCACCCAGGGAGAGGAGGCGCACGTGGGAGAAATGCCTGCTGACCATGGCGGATGTGTCGTCGCCTGAGGCGTTATCCACTACGATCTGCTGGCAGAAGGAGGCGTGGGCTCGAAGTGATTCCAGGCAGGCCCTGAGCAGGTCGCGAGAGCGCCAGGATACGACGATAATGGAAATCTGCATGGAGGCATCCGACGCCATCCCACGGTCCGTTCCGCGGTGATGTGGCGGCGAAGTATACCAGAGCGCCTACAATGGCCCGGGAGGCGCGAATGAATCCTGCGGGGCGATCTCTGCACGCCGTGCGCTGGCTGACCCTGGGGGCGATCATCGCCGCTGCCAGCATCACAGCCATGGAACTGATGCTGTCCCTGGCCGTCCTGACCTGGTTGGCCCGGCTGCTCCTTGGACGGCGTCGCGACTGTCTTCCGGATGCTGAATTGACCATCCTCCTGGGCCTGATGATGGCCTGGAACATCGTCTCGGCCCTGGCCGCGGCGGACCGGGAGCAGGCCCTGGCCGGCCTCCCCTCCGGGCTCCTGCTCCTGGCGGCGCCCCTGGCCACGGCGGTTCTGACCTCCCATGACCGTGAGCTGGTGAGGGCTTTGATGCTTCTGGAGGCCGGTCTCTTGGGCCTCTGGGCGGTGGTCGAGCTGTTGTTGTGGTGGGACGGGAACCCGTTGTTGCGGGTGCGTGGCCCGTACAGTCACCACATGACCCTCGCGGGAGTCCTGCTGGTTCTGGTGCTGCAGGCATTTCCCCGGCCCAGCCTTTCTCCCCTGGTGGGTGAGCCCTGGGGAAGACGTCTCGGCCGGCTGGCTGTGCTGGCGGGCCTGGGAGGCCTTGCCGCCACTATGACCCGCTCGGCGGTTCTCGGTCTCATGTGCGGTCTGGCGACTCTTGCCTTGACATCACCTCCCGCAAGGTGGCGACGTTGGCGCCTGCTCGGCGCGGTTCTCCTGGTGGGGCTGGTGGCGGCGGCTGTCAGCCTCCCATGGCTCCCGCGTGGAGGGACCCAACCGCCGCCGGCGGCGGTGGCTTCCGTCACGGACCGGCTGGAGCTGTGGCGGGCGGGTGCCACCATGGTTCATGACCATCCCTGGCTCGGAGTTGGACCCGATGGCACGCGCCGGGTCGTGGTCGGCTATCTGGACCCGAACTATCGGCGTCCGGGGATTCCCTCCCATCTCCACTCAGCCTGGCTGACGCTGGCGGCGGAAGGGGGCCTGCCCCTGCTGGCTCTGGTGCTGTTCTTCTACGGGCGCAGCCTTGCCCGCGGCCGGAGTTTGCTTGCATGGGGACGCGAAAGCGATCTGGTCCGTGGTGTGTTGGCCGCCCTGGCCGGGTTTGTTGTCATGGGTTTTTTCGAGGATAACTTTGATGACAGTGAAGTTCTTTTCGTCCATATGATCACGCTGGCGGTGGTGTGGCAGCACCGGGGGCATGGGGCCGCCGGGAGCGACGCCCCAACCTGAGCGCACGGGGCAGACGCGGCAGCGCCGCGAGTTCACCGGCCCACAAGGCGGTATCCCGGCGCGGGTGGATGGGCCAGGTGAGCAGCCGCCACAAGCTCCGGCCCAGAAGCCCTGGCGCAAGACGGAGGAGGCCGGGGCCGCCCAGATGGCGGGCGGCGTACAGCAGGTAGTTCCTACCCAGGAGAAATGCTTTGCCCATGGACCCGTCACCTCCTGTGGCAGAGCCCACGTGTTGACAGGAGGTGGCCGGCTGCAGCCAGGTTTCCCAGCCGGCGGCTCGCAGCCTCAGGGAGAGATCGACGTCTTCGTAGTAGGCAAAGAAACGCGGGTCAAAAATGGCGGGCGGCGTCCCGGGGTCGGCCACCTGGGTCAGGGCCGAGCGCCGGTAGAGAGCGGCACAGGCGGTGACGCCGAAAACCTGCCGGGGCGGACCGGGGCCGGGGTCGGGTTCGTCGAAGCCGGACTGGAATGCGCGGAGAAGTGGATCGAAACAGATACCCAGGGAATCGATGCGGGTGGGGTCAACATGCTGAAGGATGCGGCCCTGAACCGCCGCTGCGGCGGGTGTGGCGGCGAGAAAGATGGACAGCGTGGAGACGTAAAGAGGTGCCAAGGCGGCATCATTATTCAAGACCAGTACGAAGTCGCTGCTACAGGCGGCCACGCCGGCGTTCACCGCCGCCGCAAACCCCTGATTCGCCGGCAGGGACAGGCAACGGATGCGGGCATGGCGGCGGCGCAGCCAGGCAACCGTGCCATCGGTGGACCCGTTGTCCACCAGGAGAATCTGCAGGTCCACCTCCTGCTGGCGCGTCAGGGCCTCGAGGCAGAACGGCAGAAGATGGCGGCCGTTCCAGGTCGGAATGACCACGTCGACCCGCATCATGCAGCGGACTCGCCCGCGGGGCCGGCCATGGCCGTTGACAGAGCCTGCCGCCAGAGCGGATAGACGGAGTGCCAGGTGAAATGCTCCTGAAAGCGCCTGCGGCCGCTGGCTCCCAGGCGGGCGGCGGCCGCAGGACTCGAGAAGATATTGTCCTATATCTATGGTTATCTAAACCGTATTCAGTCGAGTCGTCGTTTAGAGCGGGAGTCCTACCG
>JAPUKF010000127.1 GCA_027295805.1 Acidobacteriota bacterium
CGGAGGGGAAAATGGGAAGACAGAAGATAAAGCTGGGGGGCGTAGCAGCCGGAATCGCCCTGGCGTTGCTGGCTCTTGGCCAGTTTGGCACCATACAGGCTGGAGCGGGCCGCGAATATCCGCGCTGCGTCCAGTCATGCAACGAAATCCGTGCGGCCTGCAGGACTCAGTGCAATGAAGTTTGTGATGCTCTGTCCCCGTCGGGAGCGGACACCGCTGCCTGCTCTGACGCCTGCGCTGATACGTGCAGTGGGAACTCGCAGGAATGCAAGGAGATTTGCAAGAATATCAAGGACCCGGAGCCAGAGCCGGAACCCTGATCTTCCCGCTCCTCACTGATGACAACATAGTAGAGATCCGCATCAACGACTGAACAGGCCCTCCCTCGGTTGCATTCCACTCTCGGGAGCGGGTTTTGTGGGGAGGGGGAACATGGGAAGACAAGAGATGAGGCTGGCGGGCTTGGCAGCCGGAATCGCCCTGGCGTTGCTGGCGTTCGGCCAGTTCGGCACTATTCAGGCTAACGCGGGTCGCGACTTCTCGCGCTGCGTCCAGTCATGCAACGAAACCCGTTCGCTCTGCAGAACTCAGTGCAATGTGGATTGTGATCTTCTCTTCCCGCCGGGAGCGGATAGGGATGCCTGCGATGATGCTTGCGCCGAGACGTGCAGTGAGAGTTCGCAGGAATGTAAAGTGGTTTGCAAGAATATCAAGAACCCGCCATCGGAGCCGGAACCCTGATCCAGTGAGTTTTTCATCCGGGTCAGCGGCGGAGGCGGGTGCGCAGATCCTCGACCAGCTTCCCGGCCTGTGGGTCATCAGGGTGCCGACGAGTGAACTCCTCGGCCTCTAGCAGTGCCTCCCGGACCTGTCCCTGCTGACGTAGGAACCGAATGTAGCTGGTCCAGGCACGTGGCTCGCCGGGGAACCTGCGGGCCGTGGTTCGGTAGAGCCGCCCGGCCTCGTCCATGTCGCCAATCAATTCCCACTCCCTCGCCATATAGATGAGCGGCCGGAACGACCGTGGCAGAGCATCCCGGTACTCGGCCAGGACCTCCAGGGCAGCCCGATGGTCGCCCTCATGAGAACGCGCCCGGGCGAGGAGCTGGAGGCTCCTGGCACGGAAGATGCCACCGCCGCCATCGGCCACCACCCTCTCCAGGAAGGGCAAGCTCTCTGCATAGCGATCCAGCCTCTGGTAAAGAACAGCCGACCGGTAGTCACATTCGTCCCACACAACCTCACCGGCCAGGGCACGGAGATCCCGCCAGGCGACAACCGCCTCTTCTTCCCGCTCCACCACCTGGTTGAACTCGGCCCACGCCCTGGCGTTGAGAGCCGGGGTCACATGAGTCCCGGCCGCCGCGAACTGGATCCCTTCCTCCACCGGGCCGGCTAGCTGCCGGATGATCTCATCATCCAGAGTGCCATGGGCCGAGGGCAACGGCATGAGCCGGAAGCTCTCACGTATCTCGGCCTCCGCCTCTTCCAGAAGGCCGCGGCGCAGGTACAGTTGGGCCAGGAAGTCCCTGTAAAAGAAGAAGGCCGGGTCAAGGGCCTGCGCCATCAGGCTGGCGGCAATGATGACATCGTCCCCCGGCGCCAGTCCGGAAGGCTCCGATATCTCCTCCTGGTCCCGGCTCGGGGCCCGGAGCCTGCTGCGGCGCTGGTCGCCGAACTGGTAGCCGCGATAGACCTGGGCCAGGTTAAACCATGCCCAGGCGTCGGCAGGACTGAGGGCCACTCCATGGGTGACCAGGACCGTGCCGGCAGCCAGGAGGTCCTCCGGACTTGCCCCCGGCCAGGCCTTTAGATGCAAGCCGTTGGCCATGGAGAGATGGACAGCCCGGGCCAGGAGAATGTGGCTCGGAGCGTTGCCGGGTTGCCACCAGGTGGACGCCTCGAGCCCGTCCACCGCCTCGTCCATTCTGGCCAGGGCCAGGGCATGCTCACCGGCGTAGCGCGTGATGAAGAACCCGATGCGAGCGATGCCGGCCCAGGTGTTGACCAGCAGCAGCAGCAGCAGGGCGGCATGAAAGAGGCGACGGCGGCTCATGATCCGGTTTTCTGTCTCTGCTGCTGAGCCCGCTGAAGGTGGCGCTTCTGGCCTTCCATCTGGGCCTCCTCGCGGGTCACCAGAGTAACCAGAGATGCCGCCAGAACCACCAGGAGCAGGCTGTTGGCCGGCACCTGCAGGTTGGAACTCACCGCCGAGTGAATGAGCAGGCCGGTCAGCCCCGACACGAGCCCGGCAAAGGTGTAGGGCGCGGTCCGCCCACTGAGGACCCAGGGCCGCAACACCCGGCGGCCGTAGAACACCAGTCCGGCGCCCACCAGGAGGGCGCCCAGCAGGCCTGTATCGCAGGCAATCTCGATGTACTCGTTGTGGGCCGTGGTCCACCACGCCTTGCCGGGGGGCGCGTAGCCCAGGAAGGCGAAGCGGAAGCTGCCCAGGCCGGTCCCTACCAGCAGGTAGTCCCCCGCCATGACCAGGGCCCGTTTCCATGCCTCCACCCGCATGGCGAAGGTCGGCGTGCTCAGACCCTGTGAGAGGGTCTCCACGCGGGCAACGATTTCACCCGGGCGCAACCACAGCAAGGTGGCCCCGGCCGCCACCACCAGGACGCCCAGGACACCCAGCTCCGGGCCGCGCCGACCCAGGAGCAGGAGCCAGACCACCAGCATCATCAATGACAGGCTGACCGCGATCATGCCGCCGCGGGACAGGGAAAGGCCTACACCGGTTGCCAGGATTGCCGCCGCGAAACCGTAGACCAGGGTGCGGGGGAGCATGTCCTGGTTCCCCCGGCGCCATGTATTCAGGGCCGCGAGAAACATTCCCAGGGCCACCGGCAGGACAGTGCCGGCGAACGCAGCGTAGGTGTTGCGGTTGACGAACGGCCCGAAGAAGTCGGTGTGGGGGACGGCCCGTACCCAGAAAATGAGTCCGTTGGAACTGAATTTCTGCAAGATACCGAAGAGCGTCACAAGAAAAGCCACGGCCACCACGGCATCCAGCAGCCGCTGAAGGCGGACCCGCGTGCGAAAGTAGGCCACCACCACCACGAAAATGCCGGCGTAGCAGAGCAACAGGGCCAGGTTCTGGCGGGTCTGGTAGGGATAGACGGAGAGAGTACGACGGGACGGTCCGGAAGCCGGCCGATCGCCTCCCAGAGCAGCGGGGATGCGCCCCGCTTTCAGCGCGGCTGCCGGCGCCGCGGCCAGGTCATCGGTGCTGCTGGTGCTGGCCAGCCAGGCCGGGATGGTGGCGGGCGCAATCGCCTCGCCCTGGGCATAACCGGGCAGCGTCCGGCTGTAGAGCGCATGAGTGGCCGGCGAGATGCTCTTGACCCAGGAAGCCGGCAACGGGATGAGCTGAAAAATGACCAGCGCCACGAACAAGCCGAAGACCACCCACATGCCGCGCAGGGTCGGCAAACGGACGCCGGGCACCCGGAATGAACTGCGATCCGGAGGGCGCTCGTCATAGCGCCATACCCAGGCCACGAAGACGGCACCGCAGACGATCTGGATGACACCCTGCGCCCACGTCTCCACCCCGCCAAACGCAAAAGGCGCGAAGAGGAGAAGGAAAGCAATCCCTCCTTCGATGATTCCGGCACGCACGGAGTGGAAGTCTAACACGGGCATCTCCCCTGCCGAAGATCAAGCCGGTGATTCAAGGCCGGGGGTCTGCCGCCACCGCAAGAAGCAGCCGGCTCAGATCAACCAGACGTTCGCCGGGGGTCAACACGAGCGTCGCCTCCGGATATCTGCTGGCCAGTTCCAGGAGCTGAAGGCTGGTTGCCTCATGGAAGAAACCATCGATATCCACAGCGGTCAGAACCAGGTGGGTGCCGCCGGCATCCACCAGCGCGGCAATCATTTCAGCCGCGCCACGACAACTGCGCAGGCGCCTGTCCAGTTCCGGATCGTCCCAGACCCGGACGCC
>JAPUKF010000128.1 GCA_027295805.1 Acidobacteriota bacterium
CGCCGTGGCGGCGGGCCTCAAGATCGCTCTGGGCTCCGATGCCGGCGTCTTCCCCCATGGCACTCAGGGCCGAGAGTTCATCCTCATGACCGAGAACGGCATGACCCCCATGCAGGCGCTGGTAGCCGGCACGTCAGTCGCCGGCCTGGTGGCCGTGGCCGGAGATCCCCTTCAGAATATCGAGATCGTCACCCGGCCCGTCTTCGTCATGCATGAGGGACGCATCCACAAACAGGAATGATGCAGACGCCTGCGACCCATCCGTTTGTGCGCGCACCTCACAGAACCATGGCCATGCTGTCGGTGCCGGTGCTGCTCTCCCTGGTGGCCGAACCGCTCACCGGCCTGGCCGACACGGCTTTTATCGCCCGCCTGGGCGCCGGCCCGCTGGCGGCTCTGGGGGTGGGCACCATCGCCATGTCCAGTTTCTACTGGATCTTCAATTTCCTGGGGATCGGCACACAGACAGAAACGGCCCGCTCCCTGGGCCAGCAACGCGCCGAGCGGGCCCGGGAGGTGGCGGGGCTGGCGCTGGTCATGGCCACCGGCATCGGCGTCGTCCTGGTGCTCATGGGTCTGCCGGCAACGGCGGCCATCGCCCATCTGCTGGGCGCCCGCGGCGAGGTGGCCACCGACGCCACCATTTATCTGCGCTGGCGCCTGGCCAGCGCCCCGGCCGTCCTGATCCTGACGGCGGCATTCGGCGCCCTGCGCGGGCTGCAGGACATGCGCACGCCTCTGTGGATCGCCGGTGCCCTGAACCTTCTCAATGTGATCCTGGATCCCATTCTCATCTTCGGCGCCGGCCCCATCCCGGCCCTGGGGGTGGCCGGCGCCGCCATCGCCACGGTCATCAGCCAGTGGTTCGGCGCCTTCCTGGGCTTGCGAGCCGTCTTCCTGCGCCTGGGATTCCCGCGCCACCTGCGCATGGCCCATGCCTGGCGCCTGCTGGTGGTGGGCCGCGATCTGTTCATGCGCACCAGCCTGCTGACTCTCTTTCTGCTCCTCACCACCCGTGCAGCCACCCGCATCGGGACCCCGGCCGGCGCCGCTCATCAGGCCATCCGCCAGGTGTGGCTGCTCACTGCCTTGCTTCTCGATGCCTACGCCGCCACGGCCCAGAGTCTTGTGGGGTACTTTCTGGGAGCCGGTGCACGGGCCACGGCCCGCCGCGTGGCAGTCGTCGCCTGCCAGTGGAGTCTCGCCAGCGGCTGTGCCCTGACCGCCGGCATGCTGGCGGGAGGCCCGCTGGTCGCCGCCGCCCTGGTGCCGGCCGGGGCGGAAGCTCTCTTCTATCCCGCCTGGCGGGTGGCTGCCCTGAGCATGCCCCTTAACTCACTGTCCTTCGCCACCGACGGCATACACTGGGGCAGCGGCGATTATCGCTTTCTGCGCAATGTCATGATGCTGTCCACCATCGTCGGCGCCGCCGGCATCTGGCTCCTGGACGAGTCGTCGGCCGGCGCCTTGACCATGGTCTGGGCTGTCACTGCCGGCTGGATCACGATACGGGCCGTCTTCGGACTCCTGCGGGTCTGGCCCGGCATCGGCGCCAGCCCGTTCCGCGACCGGGCCTGACCCCATGTGCCTGCTGGCTGTCATGCACCGGATTCATCCCGACGCCCCCCTGGTGGTGGCCGCCAACCGGGATGAAGATCCGGCAAGGCCGGCGGTGGCCATGACCGTTCTGCGGCCGGCGGGGCCGCGCATCCTCGGCGGTCGCGACGAACAGGCCGGCGGCACCTGGCTGGCCATCAACGAGCACGGAGTCATGGCCGGCCTCACCAACCGTCCGGGGAGGACCAAGGACCCGGGGCGCCGCAGCCGCGGTGAACTTCCCCTGGCACTGGCCCGCTTTGCCACGGCGAGAGAAGCCGTGGACGCGTTTCGGGAGAGCTACCGGCCCGCGGACTACGGTCCCGGCTGGCTCCTGGTGGCGGATCGCGAAGACCTGTTCAGTCTGGACATGACCGCAGGAGTGCAGCCGCGGGTTGCACCGCTGCCGGCGGGTCTGCATGTGCTGGAGAACCAACCGCCGGGGACATCATCCCCCAAAGTCCGGCACACGGCGGCTCTTCTGCAACAGGCCCTGGCGTGGCGTGGCAGCCGCCTGGTGGAGGGCCTGGGAAATATCCTGGGCAGTCACGTGGTGCCGGCAGGTGCAGCAGAGAGTGCACACGGAACCACGCGGGTTGCGGCGCGGCAGGTGGCCTGCGTCCACGCCGGCGATTACGGGACGCGCTCATCCCTGATCGTCCTGGTTCCCGCCACGGGCCGCCCGCGTCTGTGGAGCGCCGGCGGCCCGCCATGCACGACTCCGTTCGCTCCGTTCAGCGCTCTCTGGGCTCCGGCTCCGGCAGGGTGAACCCGAAAGCCAGAACGAGGATCTGGCTGACGATACGGGCCGTGAGACCCCAGATCACTCGCTCCGGCCCGCCCTGGGTATCGAAGAAGTAGACCTTGTAGCGCATGCCCCGGCGGTCCACATCCCCATAGCCGGCACGCGGGTCCATGAGAACATCCACCGGCGCGCCGGCGGGCAGGCGTGACACCGGCCACCACTCGGCGTGAGCCCGGCCTGGCTGGAGCAGGCGCGCCAGCGGCACCTCGAACATCTCGGTGACCTCGCCGGGCTCCGCTACCAGAGGTGGCGGATCCCGCACCAGACCCACCACCGGCGCCACCCGATAGCGGCTGGGGCTCGGCTGATCATCAAGGCGGCCGACGATCTCCACGCTGGCCGCCGGCAGATCGACTTCCTCGCCGGCTTCACGCAGGGCGCCGGCCTCCACCGATTCGCCTTCATGCAGGCGGCCACCGGGAAAGGCCACCTGGCCGGCATGCTCCTGGAGGTCGTGATGGCGGCGGATCAACAGGAAGGTCGGACCCTGAGGCCGGCGCAGGACCGGCACCAGCACCGCCGCCGGGCGCAGCACGGCGGCAGTCAGCCGGCGAGGCTCCAGCTCAGAGAGCACCACGCGCAGGCGCGCGGCAACCGGTTCGAACGAAAGATCCGTGATCCTGCTCCCGCGCCGGCCGCTTCAACTGAGCTGTGCGCCGGGACGCAGCCCCTCGCTGAAGGGAGTGAGAACGGTCAGGGTGCCGTCCACCTCGGCCGCCAGGACCATTCCCTGGGAGTCGTAACCCATCATCCGCCGGGGCGCCAGATTGGCGATCACCACCACCGTCTTGCCCACCAGGGTCTCAGGATCGTAATGCTCCTGGATGCCCGCCAGGATGGTGCGGGTGTCCAGGCCGATGTCCACGGTGAACTTGAGGAGCCTTTTGGATCCGGGCACCTTCTCGGCGTCCACGATGCGACCCAGGCGGAAGTCGCACTTGAGAAAGTCATCAATGGTGATCTCCGGCCGCAGGGCCGGCAACCCTGACACAGCCGTCTTGTCCTGATCGTTCATGGCGGTCTTGTCCTTTCCTGTGCCGGCGTCATGACGCCCGGCGGCCCGATGACCCAGGGCGGCTATCTCAGCCGCAACCTGGTCAGCGGAGATCTTGCTGAACAGAGGCTCGGCCCGGCCCAGCTCACGCCCCGCCGGGTCGGGTACAACGCCTGCGCGATCCCAGAGCTGGGCCTCCAGTTCATCCTGGCGCCCCAGCATGACCCAGAGACGGCGAGCTGAGGACGGGATGAACGGGGCCGAGATCACCGCCAGGGTTTCCAGCAACCGCACGCAGCGGTTCAGGGTGGCGGCACAGAGGTCGGGATCTTCCTTGCGGCTTTTCCAGGGAGCCGCGGCATCAAAATAGCGGTTCCCCGCACGGGCCAGATTCATCATCTCGACGGCGGCTTCCCGCAGGCGATATGCATCCACGGCCGCGGCCACCGTGTTCGGACTCTCTCGACACAGCACGGCCAGGTCTTCGTGGGCGGCGGAGGTCGCGCCGGCCGCCGGGATCCTGCCGGCAAAATAGCGATGAATGAACGTCAGCACGCGATGGGCCAGGTTGCCGTATATGTCGGCCAGCTCTCCGTTGACCTTGGCCTGGAAGTCATGCCAGGTGAACTCGGCATCGGCCGTTTCGGGCAAGTTGCGCGCGATGCTCCAGCGGATCATGTCGGTGGAGTATTTGCTGAAGAAGTCGTCCAGATCGATGTACCACCCGGTGGAGGTATTGAACTTGCCCCCTTCCAGGTTGAAGAACTCATTAGCCGGGACATCATCGGCGAGCTTCCACGCCTCTGCCTGGCCCATGAGCATGGCAGGGAAAGTGAGGCAGTGAAACGGGATGTTGTCCTTGCCGATGAAATGGACCAGACGAGTATCCGGATTCTGCCAGTAATCTTTCCAGCGCTGGGGCGTGCCCATACCGGCGGCCCACTCCTGGGTGGCGGTGATGTAGCCGATGGGGGCATCGAACCAGACGTAGATCACCTTGCCGGCCGCCTCTTCCAGAGGCACCGGAATACCCCAGCTCAGGTCCCGGGTGATGGGGCGCGGCTGCAGCCCTTCTTTGAGAAGACCGTTCACGAACTGCAGGACGTTCCGCTTCCAGTGTCCGCGGGCGCCGATGTACTTCTCCAGTTCCGGCTGCAGCTTGTCCAGCATGAGGTACCAGTGACGGGTGGCTCGCCGTTCAGGAGGACTCCCGCAGAGGCGGCAGGCGGGATCACCCAGACGCAGCGGCTCGATCCAGGTGCCGCAGCGGGGGCACTCGTCGCCCCGGGCCTCGGGATGGCCGCATTGGTAGCAAGTGCCGATGACGAAACGATCCGGCAGGAAGCGCTGGTCCCGGGCACAGTAAAGCTGTTCCGACTCCAGCGGCTTCACGTAGCCCGCGGCCAGCAACTGCCGGAAGAACTCCTGGGAATTGGCCGCGTGCAGATCGGTGGATGTCCGCGAAAAATGGTCGAACACGATATCGAAGCGCTGAAAGATGTCGCAGATGACTTTGTGCCAGCGGTCCACATGCTCTCGGGGCGTGACCCCGGCCTGCTGGGCGGTCAGGGTGATGGCCACGCCATGCTCATCCGTCCCGCAGATGTAGACCACGTCCCGGCCCCGCGCCCTCTGGGTGCGGACATAGATGTCGGCCGGCAGATAGGCGCCGGCAATATGCCCGAAATGGATCGGTCCGTTGGCGTAGGGCAACGCCGAGGTCACCAAGATCCGGCTCGCCGAGGCGGTCGGCCGGTCAGAAGGGGAAATCACGTGGCCTGCTCCGGGAAGAACGGCGATTGTCGTTCATGCCCGGTTCAGGGTCAAGGGCCGGCCAGGGATGTGCGCGGGACGGCCGGTCTAGCGGTTCTCGTTTTCCAGCAGATCGGGGGGATCCGGAATGAGAAGGTCGCGATCACCGGCGGTCTCATCACGGGTTATGGTCATGCCGAACTTCTGGCGCATCTGCCGGGCCACCTGGGCCCGCTGCAGGTCGGTGAGACTTCGCGTCCAGACCTTGAGATCGTTCCAGGTTGCCTCCAGGGACTTGAGATCTCCCTTTGCTGCCGCCGTCTCCACCACACCTTTCATATGGGAGAACAGTTTCTCCTCTCCCCCGAGGGCGGCCAGCTCCTCGATGAGAGAGCCACAGAACTTCCTGAGCGATTCGATGGCCGCCGCATTCGCCTCCGTCATGGGACCCTCCCCTGTCGACTCTTCGCCACGGCCGCCCGGACACCTACCGGGCGGCAATCCGGCGAAGCCTTCTCTCGTACAACGCAAGGAGCATGCCGCGTGCCAGGAGCGAAAAGGTGGGAATTTGGCTCCTTCTCTCCAGGTGCAGAAGGTTCATTTTGAGACAAATATCCCGCCCGTCCGGGGACAAGTCCTTTGGTTGGATGACTTAATGAACTTTGCCGGACCTGCGTCTTGATCCCGGATTGGGACGGGGACATGCCGGCGGCTTCCCGGATCAGACCCTGAAGAAGCTGGCGACGTCCTCCAGCTCTGCTGTGGGCTGAAAGGGCGGCAGTGAGCGTGCGAACGCGGCGCCGTAGTGCCGTGTTCTCAGCCTGGGATCGAGGATGCAGAGCACCCCGCGGTCAGCGCGTGTCCGGATGAGGCGGCCGGATCCCTGTTTGAGAGCCAGGACCGCCGCCGGCACCTGGTAATCCATGAACGGCCGCCCGCCATGCCGCTTGATGTCGTCCAGCCGCGCCGCCAGAAGCGGATCATCGGGGACGGCGAACGGCAGCCGGTCGATGACCACGAGGGACAAAGCCTCGCCGGGCACATCCACGCCCTCCCAGAACGAGGTGGTCCCCAGGAGGACCGCCGCCGGGGTCCGCCGGAAGCGCTCCAGCAGGTATTCACGCGGCGCCTCCCCCTGCACCAGAAGGGCGTATTTGCTTTCACCAGCCAGGAGTTCCCGCATGGCCTTGAGATGGGCAAACGAGGTGAACAGGAGGAAAGCGCGGCCGCCGCTGTAGGCCAGCAGCCGCCGCACCACCGAGGCCGCTGCCGGGATGAAGGCCGGCGACGAGGGCTCGGGCAGGCCGGCGGGCAGGTAGATGAGACCCTGAGATTCGTAATCGAAGGGAGAAGCGACACAGGCTTCACTGGCCTCGGGGAGACCCAGGCGGGCACGCACAAAGTTGAACGACCCGGCCACCGTCAGGGTGGCCGAGGTCACCACCACACTGCGCATCTCGTCGAAGAGAAAACGGCGCAGGGGGCCCGACACATCGATGGGTGAGGCATGCAGGCTGACGGACTTGCCGCGCGCCTCGAACCAGCGCACTTCGGCCGGATCGCTGCCCATGAGTATTTCTTCCAGGTCGGCCCGGGCCTCGCCACAGCGCCGCCGCAGCGCGGCCACCGCCTCCACGACCTCTTCGTCCTGGCTGCCGGACAGTTCACCGAGCATGGTCGCCAGGCGAGCCAGCTCACCCTGCAGGGCGCCGGCGGCGACGGCGGCATCATCGTGGCAACCGCTGTCCTCAAGCCGCGCCCGCCGGTCCCCCCCTGCGGCCAGCAGGCGGAACAGATCACGTCCCCTCTCCCGGGTCGCCACCGCCGCGGCACCGATCCGCCGGCTGGTGCCGGAGTCGCCTTCGCTGCGGCGCACGGCATCGTCGGTGAGGTCCTTGAGCTGATGCGACGAGAAGCGCCGGCCGAAATAAAGCGTGGCAATCTCCTCGGCCCGGTGGGCTTCATCCAGGACCAGCGCGTCATAATCCGGAATCACCCGGCCAAAATCGCCGCTGCGCATGGCCAGATCGGCGAACAACAGATGATGGTTCACGATGAGAACCTGGGTCTCCTCGGCCCGGCGGCGCATGCGCACCAGGTGGCAGTCGTCATACACCGGGCAGCGGTGTCCCAGGCATGTGTCGGAACGGGCATTGATCTGCCGCCAGAAGCGCACGTTGTCGGGTAGGCCCGGAATCTCCGACCGGTCTCCGGTCTCGGTCTTCCGGGCCCATTCCTTCACCGGCTCGAAATACTCCAGCTCATCCACAAACGCGAAGCGGGAGCGCGAACGAAACTCGTCATATCGCTGCAGGCAGAGATAATTGTCCCGCCCTTTCATGGTCATGGCGGTGAACGTCAGCCCCAGACGCTCCTGCAGAAACGGCACTTCGTTGCGGGCAATCTGTTCCTGCAGGTTGCGGGTCGCGGTGGAGATGACCACCCGGCGGCCCGCCTGCACCGCCGGCGCCAGGTAGGCCAGGGTCTTGCCGGTGCCGGTGCCCGCCTCCACCAGCAGTTCACCGCCTTCAGAGAAGATGCGCTCAACCGCCCTCGCCATCTCCAGTTGCCCGGCGCGGAACTCGAAAGAAGGATGGGCCACCGAGAGGGCGCCATGCCGGCCGAACACTTCCTCGGCGGTCAGTGTCGGCAAGGAGCGCTCAAGGTTGCGACCCCAGGCCTGCGTTCTGCCGGGCGGCATAGAGCGGGAAGCGGTCGGTCAACGCCTCAACATCGCTGCGCACGGCGGCCAGAACCCCCTCATCGGCCGCGGCTTTTTTTCCTTCGCCTGAGACCGAGACCAGGACCCGGTCCATGAACCCGGCGATGAGTTTCATTTCCTCGGGGCCCATCCCGCGAGTGGTGAGAGCCGGTGTCCCCAGGCGGATGCCCGACGCCACCATGGGCGACTTGGTGTCGAACGGGATGGTGTTCTTGTTGACCGTGATGCCGGCTTTCTCCAGCTCGGTCTCGGCCGTCTGCCCGGTCACTCCCTTGCCCAGGACATCGGCGGAGCAGAGGTGCGTATCGGTGCCGCCGGCCACGATGCGGTATCCGACTGCCTGCAGCGCCTTAGCCAGGGCCCGGGCACTCTCCAGCACCCGCTTCTGGTAGGCACCGAAGGCCGGCTCCAGGGCTTCCTTGAAGGCCACCGCCTTGGCGGCGATCATGTGGACCAGGGGGCCACCCTGCAGACCCGGGAACACCCGCCGGTCCAGGTCCCTGGCCCACTTGCTCTTGCACATGACAAGACCGCCACGCGGGCCGCGCAGTGTCTTATGGGTTGTGGAGGTGATGAAGTCGGCGAACGGCACCGGGCTGGGATGCAGACCGACCGCCACCAGGCCGGCGATGTGCGCCATGTCAGCCATGAGAACGGCGCCCACCTCTTCGGCGATG
>JAPUKF010000129.1 GCA_027295805.1 Acidobacteriota bacterium
AACGTCCTCCTTTCCATATCGCCATTGAGATATGGCGACCTCGTGGATATAATAGCGTCCACGTCCATCACCTGAACCGAGGGGAAATAAATGGCCACAGACGGGAAATTCAACGTCAAACACCGCAGCCAGGAGATAACCCAGGGGCCACAACGCTCCCCTGCCCGCGCAATGCTGCGAGCTACTGGGCTCGGCGACGACGACATTAACTCCCCATTTATCGGCGTTGCCAACCTGGCCAGCGACGTCACGCCGTGCAACGTCCACCTGGGTCGCCTGGCCAAGCAGGTCAAGGATGGGGTGCGCGCGGCGAGGGGCACGCCCTTCGAGTTTGGCACCATCACCGTCAGCGACGGCATATCCATGGGCACTGAGGGCATGAAGGCTTCTCTGGTGAGCCGGG
This sequence comes from Acidobacteriota bacterium, assembly GCA_027295805.1. GTDB lineage: Bacteria > Acidobacteriota > Polarisedimenticolia > SMYD01 > SMYD01 > SMYD01. Next base: position 404 of record JAPUKF010000129.1, read on the forward strand.
AGGTCATAGCCGACTCCATAGAGGTCATATCCATGGCGGAGTGGTTCGACGGCCTGGTGACGGTGGCCGGGTGCGATAAGAACATGCCGGGCTGCCTCATGGCCATCGCCAGGTTGAACATACCGTCGGTATTTGTGTACGGCGGCACCATCATGCCAGGCCGTTTCCAGGGACGCGACGTCAGCATCCAGGACGTGTTCGAGGCGGTTGGCGCCCACTCACGCGGGGCCATGAGCGACGAGGACCTGTTAGAGCTGGAGCGCAGCGCGTGCCCCGGCGAAGGGTCCTGCGCCGGCCTGTTCACCGCCAACACAATGTCGTCGGCCATTGAGGCGCTGGGGATGTCGCTGCCTGGTGACGCCTCCATGCCTGCCGTAGACCCCCGCAAGGGAGAGGAGTGCAAGCGCGCCGGCGAGGCCGTTCTCCGACTCCTGGAGAAGGGCATTAAACCCAGTGACATCCTGACCAGGAAGGCATTCGAGAACGCCATCACGGTGACACTTTCCATGGGCGGCTCCACCAACCTGGTACTGCATTTGCTGGCCATCGCCCACGAGGCGGGGGTCCCGCTGACCATCGACGACTTCGACAAGATCAGCGCCAAAACTCCCTACCTGGCCGATATGAAACCCGGCGGGAAATACGTCATGGCCGACCTGGACAAGATAGGCGGTTTGCCCCAGGTGATGAAGCGGCTCCTGGACGCGGGTCTGCTCCACGGTGACGCCCTGACCGTCACGGGCAAGACCCTGGCCGAGAACCTGGCGGACACAGAGCTGAATACCGATCAGGACGTGATATACCCGGTGGAATCGCCCAGGGACGCCACGGGTGGACTGGTCATCGTGAAGGGGAACCTGGCGCCGGAGGGCGGGGTGGTCAAGGTGGCTGGGAATCAGCACCTCCAGCAGCGGGGCCCGGCCCGGGTGTTCGACCGGGAGCAGGACGCCTTCGCGGCGGTGCAGAGCCGTGAGGTGAAGGCCGGCGACGTGATGGTCATCCGATACGAGGGCCCCAAAGGGGGTCCGGGCATGCGCGAGATGCTGGCCGTCACTGCGGCGCTGGTGGGCCAGGGACTGGGTGAGGACGTGGCCCTGCTGACGGACGGCCGTTTCTCCGGAGCGACCCACGGTCTCATGGTAGGTCACGTAGCGCCCGAGGCCGCGGTGGGCGGGGTCATCGCCGTGGTCAAGGACGGCGACATGATTAACGTGGACGCCGTCAACCGCAAGCTGGAGGTGGAGCTGTCGGGTGAGGAGATCCAGCGCCGTCTGAAGGAGTGGAAGCCGGTGCCGTCCACCCATCCCAAGGGTGCGCTGGGCAAGTACGCCAAGCTGGTGGGGTCGGCGGCCCAAGGCGCGGTGACGGGGTCAGGCCTGGTGAGGGGAACGATTGGAAATAGCAGCGAAGCCGGACTAGCTCTACGTATTCAGGATATCCTTCTTGGCCAACACCTGTCCCAGGTAGAGTTGGGCGCCGGCTTCCTGAAACAGCGCGGCGGCTCTTTCTGGAAGTTGCATTGCCTCCCGGTGGTTATCGCGACGCTCGGCAACTTCCGCTAAGCCCTGGATATTGCTCGACTTACCACACCCTTGCAACTACTCCGGCGGAGGCGGCTCCAGGGGCGAAATGATGGCCCCGAAGTCATCGTTTACGAGCCCTTGGTAGAGTTGTCCGATCTGCTCGCCAAAAGCCATCAGGGCATCCCTTATCGTGAACGCATCAATGGCGCTTTGCTGGAATGAATCAGACAGGGCGTCGAAAAAGGCCAGCAAACGGTCATGATCGGCCTCAAACTCATCCGGCGGCGTCAAGGCGCCGACGCGCTCCCTTATGTCTTCAATTAGCGAGGTAGCCTCGGGGATATCCGTTTGAATGACCATGGCTAGCTCTTCTGGGGACAATGACAATGAGAAAGCCGTTTCAGACCCCACCAGCATGAAAGCCGGCATAAACGCTCTCAGCTCCTCATGCAGTTCCGCACCGTAGGTACCGCCAGGTACGGGATCCTGGGATCGGCATGCCGATGCGGACTCCTCGCCAGGCTCCGACAACGACGAGCAATATGCTGGTGAGAGTCGCCCGAGCATCCTCTCCCCGGCGATCCCCAGCCGTCCGTTGTAACGCGAGAAGGTGATGAGATCATCAGCTTTCACGGCGTCTGCGGCTTGCTGGTCAAGCTGAGAGAGTTCAATAGTGCCTGCGAGAAGCAACTCATGGTCAGTTTCCAGATCCACGGGAGGGGTTATTTCTTGCAGCGCAGCAACAGTACTGTCGAACGCATCGCCCACACCGGCCTGCACGAGAGCCGATATCAGAGCCTCTCGGACAGGCCAGATTCGGCCAAAGATCGCTCCGAAATTCTCAAAGTTCTCTTCCGTCAGAGCCCGAGCAGCGCGCACACTTTCGAAGTACTCCCGCTCCTGCTTATCAGTTGGATCCGAGCCTGTACACGCAGCTAATACCGTGACGGCAACCAAAGATACCGCCATCACGGCTACCGGGTTCCGAAACGACATGATCTGCCTCCTTCTGTGGCATCCGACGACTACGGCTCAAGTTTATGTCAGTGCTTTAGATGTGCTGGGGTCTTGAAAGGTTCGCTGTACTTCACGGGACATGGGGATATTCCCTCATT
>JAPUKF010000013.1 GCA_027295805.1 Acidobacteriota bacterium
GTCCCGGTCCTGTCCAGGTGGTGACCCTGCAGGCCGCCGGCGAGTTGCACCGGGTGCGGGCCTATGCGGGTCGCAAGAGCACCTTTATTCACCTGGGTGACATTGCCGGTGCCGTGGGCGGTGCCTGGGGCCGGGATCCCATCAGTCGCGAGCCTCTGTTCACCCTGGGTGAGAATCGCGTCCTCTTCTCCAGCAAGGACAGACGCATTGCCGTCAATGGCCGCCGCCGGCGCCTGGCGGCGGCCGTGGAGGTTCGTAACGGCGGCATTTACGTGCCTGAAGATTTTCTGGAGGAAGTCCTGGAGCCCATGCTGGGCGGCGCGGTGATTCTTCTGTCTTCGCCCTCGGCAACAGCGCCGGCAGAGGAGGCACCCCCCAGGGCAGGCACCCTCGTGCCTGATATTTCGCCCGCGCCGCCATCAGGGGCCGGCCGGCTGCCGATCGATCCGGTCTTTCCCGTTCCCGAGCCCGACAGCGATCGCTCGCCGGACTGGTTGCTGGACCGCGAGCGCAGCGGCCGCGGCCTGCGGCGGATTGTCCTGGACCCGGGCCATGGCGGCGCAGAGGAAGGCGCCGCCGGACCCAGCGGCCTGCTGGAGAAGGACCTGGTTCTGGATGTGTGCCGCCGCCTGCAGCAGGCGTTACAGGTGCGTGGTCTCGAGGTCTCCTTGACCCGCGTCGACGACCGGGATGTGCCGCTGGACGAGCGCACTGCCATCGCCAATAACCGGCGCGCCGATCTCTTTCTCTCCCTGCATGCCAACGCCAGCCCCAGCAGTAGCGCCCGGGGTGCCGAGACCTATTACCTGAGCCTGCGCGAGGACGCCGGGTCGGACGCGGCGCGAGTCGGTCGCCATGAGACCAGTGATCTCATGGGCCTGGGAGAGGACGATCCACTCAAGCTGGTTCTGTGGGACATGGCCCAAGCGGCCTGGCTGGCCGAATCACAGCTTGTGGCCGAGCAGATCCAGGCGGAGTTCAACAAGGCGCTGGGCATCCCGGACCGGGGAGTCAAGCAGGCGCCGTTCCGGGTGCTGGTGGGCGCCACCATGCCCGCCGTCCTGGTGGAAATCGGCTTCATTTCCAATCCCGAAGAAGAGAGACGCCTGCGGGATCCGGCCTTCCTGCAAGACATGGTCAATGCGCTGGTGCGGGCCATCGAGGCTTACCGGGACCGCACGGCCCGGCGCCCGTCGTTCCGGTTCAAGCCGTGAGAACAACCATGGTCACCATCGCGGTGGTGGCCGGAGCTGTCGGCGTCATCTATCTGGGTTTTGAGCTGGCCACGCGGCTCACTCAGGACGCTGCTCCACTCCCCACCGCCCCTCCCGAAGGGGCGGTCACACCGGATCCTGCCGGCCCCCTACCACCGGGTGAGCAGGATGCCGAGGGGTTGCGGACCGTGGACGTCATTCTCTACTTCAGCCGTCCCGATGCCCTGGGTCTGGCCCCGGAGGCCCGGCCCATCTACCTGACCAACGCATTGCTGGACCGGATCAAGCAGACGGTGGTGGCCCTCATCGCCGGGCCGGCCCAGGATTCACCCCTGGTGCCCATCCTGCCAGCCGGCACGCCGCTGCTGGACCTCTTCCTGGACAGCCATGGCACTCTTTATCTGGATCTGGGCCAGGCCGTGGTGCGCAATTTGCTGCCCGGGACCTCGTCGGAACTCCTGGCGGTGATGGGCATCACCGACACCCTGGTGGCCAACTTTCCCGAGGTGAAGCAGGTGCAGATCCTGGTGGATGGTGAAGAAGTGCGCACTCTGACCGGGCACCTGGACCTGACCTACCCTCTCAAGGCGGACCCGTCGCTGATCCTGCCACCCGAGGTTCTGCCCTTCCCCGAGACGCCCTAGCCGGATACGTAGCATCCGGCTGCTGAGGACGGCACGGAAAGGGCTGAGGAGCAGCCGGTGATCTGGTAGGCTGGGGCCTTCGCCACGAAAGGATAACGATACGATGCGACGTCCCGACGGCCGCCGGCCAGACGAAACGCGCCCCGTTGAGATCACGACGGGCTTTCTCAAACACCCTCAGGGCTCGGTCCTCTTCTGCGCCGGTGACACCAAGGTCGTGTGCACGGCCATGGTGGAGGACCGGGTGCCCATGTTCCTGAAGGATTCTGGCCAGGGATGGATCACTTCTGAATACGCCATGTTGCCCGGCGCCACCAACACGCGCAACCAGCGTGAGTCATCTCGCGGACGTCCTTCGGGCCGCAGCCAGGAGATCCAGCGCCTCATCGGGCGCAGCCTGCGGGCGGCGGTGGATCGCAAGGCCATGGGTGAGCGCACCATCTGGCTCGACTGCGACGTGATCCAGGCCGACGGGGGCACGCGCACCGCCAGCATCACAGGTTCGTTCATCGCCATGGTCCTGGCCTTGAACAGCCTGAAAGAGCGCAACAAGCTGCGCAACCCGCCCATCATCTCCCAGGTCGCCGCGGTCTCGGTGGGAATCGTGGCCGGCACGCCGCTGCTGGACCTCTGCTACGAGGAGGACTCGTCCGCCGGGTCGGATGTGAACGTGGTCATGGCCTGCGACGGCAAGTTCATCGAAGTGCAGGGAACGGCCGAAGGCGCCGCCTTCAGCCGCGACGAACTGGACGGGCTTCTGGACCTGGCCGCCTCCGGCATCAAGTCTCTGATGGCACGGCAGAGCGAAGCCCTGGGTCAGACTCTCGAAGACCTGCGCGTCCCTCATCTGAGTTGAGGAGGAACACCATGACACAACGGTTCCTGGCAATTGTGACCGCGCTGCTGCTGGCGCCGACTCTGGTCCACGCCACCTTTTCCATCTGTGCCATCGATACTAAGACCGGACAGAGCGGGGTGGCCGTGACCACCCGCGTGCCGTTCGTCGGGAGGGCCGTCCCCTGGGCGCGGGCCGGCGTGGGTGCTGTGGCCACCCAGTCCTGGACGGTGGTGGAGTACGGTCGTGACGGCCTGGATCTTCTGGAGCAGGGCCTGGCGCCCATGGAAGCCCTGGACCATCTGCTCAGCGACGATAAGGGCCGGGACCTGCGCCAGATCGGCATGATCAACATGCTGGGGCGCACCGCCTCCCACACCGGCGCCAAGAACGGGCCATGGGCCGGCGGCCGTCAGGGGAAGAACTACACCGTGCAGGGGAACGTCCTGGTGGGGGAGCAGGTCATCAACGCCGTGGCCGATCATTTCGAGTCCACGGAAGGTAACGGCATGCCCCTGGCCGAGCGCCTCATCCTGGCCCTGGAGGCGGGGCAGATCCTGGGCGGCGATAAGCGCTGGGGTTACCTGCAGTCGGCGGCCATCCGGGTGGCCGACCCCGACAACCCCGGGCGCGGCGGCGATCACCTGGCCGTGTCCATCGATGTGGGCGAACATGCCGATCCGGTCGCCGAGCTGAAGCGTATCTATTTCACCACCTCACGCCGCCTGGGTCACCGCAGCTTCTCGGTGGTGGAGGGGGACGACGTGGTGGAACTCAAGAAGATGCTGCACGCCCTGGATTACTGGCGGCCAAAAATGAAGAGCTTCCCCGAGTCGCCGGAGTTCGACTTCCCGCCCGAGAAGATGCGCAGTGACCCGGAGGGCTTTCAGGCGTACCTGGGCGAGTACCGCAAGATAGCCGGCGAGTACGATGCCAAGTGGTCCGCCTATGACGCCGAAGCCGTGAAAGCGGTGGACGCCTTTCGCAAGGATCATGACCTGGTCTTCGAGGGCGACGCTCCCGGTCTTGTGGATGCCCGCCTGGTGGCTGCTCTGCGCGCGGCCTACTACGGCCTGGGGACCGCCACGACACAGACCGCGGCCGAGTAGCCTTCCATCGCGCCCCTCAGGCCGCCGCCTGCTCGTCGGCCACGCCGGTGGGACCGGACTTGCGTCCGAACAGGCGGCGCAGACCGTTGCGGATATCGATGGTCAGGCTGAACAGCGCTGGCACCAGCACCAGGGTGAACACGGTGGACAGCAGCAGTCCGCCGATGACCACGCTGCCCAGGCCGCGATAGAGCTCGGATCCTGCGCCGGGAAAGAGCACCAGCGGCAGCATGCCGAAGATGCTGGTGGCGGTGCTCATGAAGATCGGGCGCACGCGGGTGCGCACCGCTTCAGGGATGGCC
>JAPUKF010000130.1 GCA_027295805.1 Acidobacteriota bacterium
GAGCGAGTTGCCGAGGATATGCTCCTGATCAAATTTGATTCCGATATCCTCTTTCAGGTCGATTCCTCGATTCTCTCGGGTGTTTCCCGGGCGACCCTCAACGATGTCGCCGCCGTCCTCATGGAGTACCGCAAGACGGCCGTGATCATCAAGGGGCATACCGACGCCACCGGGAGCGAAATCCACAATCAGAATTTGTCGGAGCGGCGTGCGACGGCGGTGATGAATCACCTGGTGGGGCGAGGTCTGGATCCTTCGCGCATCACCGCGGTGGGGTATGGTGAGGCACAGCCGGTGGCATCCAACGACATGGCGGCAGGAAGGGCGCTGAACCGGCGGGTGAACATCCTCCTCAAGGCCAAGGCGCGCTAGGAGCCGCCCATCATGCCGCCGGCCGGTTCGGCACCGCGTTGCTCCAGGTCCCGGCCACGCCGGGAGGCGGCTCCGGATTCTTCCAGGCGGCCTGCCCGACGCAGAAGTTCAGCATAGTAGTCCCAGATGGGAGGGGCTTCCGGATTCAGGGTCGCGGCACGTTGGGCGGCGCGCAGGGCTTCCTGAGAGCGTCCCAGGCGAGCCAGCGCCATGGCCCGATTGGCATGGTGTGTGGCTGTCCAGGGACTCATGGCCACGGCTTCATCCATGAGACGTAAGGCCTCGAGGGGCTTTCCGGCGGTGAGAGCCAGGCGCCCCAGTTCCGCCAGGGCGCGATCATTATCCGGGTGATCATTGAGCACCGCGGTGTAGATGGGCACGGCCTTCTCAGTGCGGTTCAGTTTCACCAGGGCCTCCGCCCAGTCCAGGGCCGCCTCCTTGTGGCCCGGGTCCCGCTCCAGGGCCGTGCGAAAAGCGGACTCCGCTTCAGCCCAGCGTTGTTCCTGGCTGAGGTTTTCGCCCAACTGGTACCAGACGTCCGCCGTATCCAGGCCGCTATCCAGCGCCTGGCGCAGGTGGCGCTCGGCTTCCCGGCGCATGAAGGTGCGCTCCGGGCCGTTGGTGCGCAGAGTCATCTGCAGGTAGGCGCGGCCGAGGGCAAAGGCTTGCTGATCTTGACCCAGGCGCGAGAACTGCGCCGACATGACCGGCTCCAGCTCATGACTGGTGCGCTGGGCCGGTTCGTCGTCGGCCGGCAGGCGCCTGCGGATCCAGTGATCGGTGAAGAGGGTATGGGGATGGTCGTCCGGTTCAGCCTGGCGCATGTGGCACCTGACGCAATCATCGGGCGTGCCGGCTTGCCTGCGTCTCTCCGGCGCTTCGCTGCAGCCAGGACTCCTGTGGCAGCCGATACATTGGGCATTGAAAAAGTCGTCCGGGCGGTCGGACCGGTAGACCGATACATGGGGGTTGTGGCAGGTGAGGCATTCCAGTTTGCCCTCACTCGCCTTGAAGCAGCGGCTGAGCATGAGGCGATCGGCCTGGGATGAAATCCCGAAGTTGGCGGCGAGGGGCTCCTTGTACCGGAAGTGGATGATGGCCTTCTGGAGGTCCTGGCCCGGGCGCCAATCTTCCGGCGGCGTCTTGATGCGCATGACCCAGACGCCGGCGCGGGAATCGCCCAGGTGGCACTGAAAGCAGACCTGGAGGCGCTGGTCCACCGGCAACCGTCGGGGGTTGACAATGGTCGGGTCTAGATCGCCGGTGGGGACCGTGTCTCCCTCACGCCACTTCTGCACGTGGAGAGCGCCCGGGCCATGGCACCGCTCGCAGCCGATGCCGTTGGGAATCGGCTCGAGGAACGCGTTGTCGGCCTCGGGGGAAGCCGTCATGCGACCGTTGTGACAGAAGACGCAGAGGGAGGGGATGGTGCTTCTGAAGTGTTTATTTGTTTTCTCATAGCCGGGACAGAGATCCCAGAGCTGCTCATCGGGATACCAGCAGACCGGCATCTGGAGAAACCGATCGTCCTGCAGAGTGACATAGGAACGACTGTGGTTCCCCGAACCTAAGATGTAGCGTATTTCCCGCTCATCGGGTAACCACTCCTGGCCCTCGGCCGTGAGGATAAATTGCCGCTGGTAGTAGTGTCCGTCGCGGGTTGTCATCTTGTAGCCCATGCCGGTAGGGGCGATGACGAGGTCACGATCTCCGCTGAAATCCTCTTTGGCCATGGCCGGGCTCATGGTCGTGAAAGCTCGTCCCATTCCTGTTTTCAAAAAGGAAGAATAGATCTCGAAGTGACAGGTCTTGCAGGCATCCCGTCCCACGTAGGCAACTTCAGGATCCTGGTTGAGAAATTGAGGGCCCGGTGTATCGGGTGGGGGTGCGGCGGCGCAGCCGCCGGCCAGCAATGCCAGAATTAGGCAGGCGACTTTCCCTTTCCCCGCGGTGACACGATCCCTGGGCGCCATGCAGTCTCTCTCCCGGCTGGATTCGCCCCAACATACTCCGGCAGGGAGGGCAATTCAACCTGGATCTCAGGCCGGCGGGAGTTGCCGGCGCCGGCGGTTGGCGGATTCCGGGGGTGGTGCTGTGAGTCAGCGTTCTTTCACCGGCTGGGTGAGGGCCAGGGCGACCCAGAACAAGCCCAAGGGCGACTCATGGCTCCGCTGGAAGGTCACTGCGGCGGCGAAGCGACGGGCGTCTCCGGCGCGGGCGAGGAGAGCCGGGGAGAGAACGCCTGGGTCTTCGGTGGTGTAAGCAAAGACCCAGGCCGGAGGCGGTACGGTCAGCGCCTGGGTGGTGACCTTTCGACGTTCCACCATGTTCGCCAGGGCAGTGGCCAGGAGCCGGGACAGGGCGGCATCTTCCCGGGGCGGCGGCGCCCCGGTGGCTTCCCAGGCCGTGCTCAGCGCCTGCCGCAGAGCCGCAAGGGCGGCGGCATCGCTCAGACCGGGCAGGAGGCGGGCGAAGTCCTGCACCACCCAGTACAGGCCCTCGGCTTCGTCTCGCATGACACCGATGCCGACTTCCTGGAGGTCGGGGTTGAGGATGGCAGCCCGGTGTCCGGGGGATGCCATGAGCCCGGCGTGGACTCCCGCCAGGGACGATCCCATGCCGATGTTCTCGGCCGCTTGCGCCACACGAAGATCGGTGCGCGCCAGACGCTGAGAATAGGAAGCTCCATCGTCCGAACTCAGGTGGGAGAGAATCCCGCTCTGGCTCATGTCGGCGGCATGGAGGCGGGCGAGTCGTGCCAATCCGGAGTGCCCGTGCAGGGGAGCAAGGTCACGTTGGTGCCGCTCTTCGTTGACCCGGCGCAGAAGATCCGCCGCGGCCGTGCCGGGCCTGTTGCCCCGGCTCTCTTCACGGACGGCTCCGGTGGCTGAGGCGGCGGCAAGCAGCACCATGCATGCCAGCAGCGGGTGTGGCTTGAAATTCAAGGTAGCGCGACCGGCGACCGCTGGGCCCGCGCCGCCTGGCGATGGACTCTGAACCCCCGTTGTCTCATGAGAGTGGGGAGGCGATCTTCACCGATGAAATGGGCGGCGCCCACCGCGAAAAAGAAGGTGGTCTCCGGTTGGCCCTGAAGAAGCGCAGCCATCCTGTCGGCCATGCGCAGATTACGCTGCTTCAGGAGGCTGTCCATGAATCTCCGGCTCACTTCCGTGTCCATGTCGGTGGAGGCGAAGATCTCCTCGCTCAGGGCTGCCAGGTCACCGGACAGGTAGATCTGGACGATTTTCTCGGTCGGGCTCTCGCTTCTGCCCTGCAGGCTCTCCAGGTAGTTCAGTGTCTGGCTGAGCAACTCAGCCTGATCAGGCGTGGGCAGATCGGTGAAGAGACTCATCTGCTCCTCCAGCGTCTCCAGGCCAGCCGCCTGCTTCCCGTCGGCTATTGCCTGCTGGTAGAGGGAATAATCCATGGGGACGGCGCTGAGATATTTCTCATAATCATCCAGGAGGGTGAGCTGCAGCATGAACGCCCAAATGGTGAAGCGATCAAACAACTCCATGTCCCGCTCCCGCGATTCCACGTAGGCGGTTGCCCGGCGCGCCAGGTCCGGACCGAGCAAGGCGCGCAGGCTCTCTCCCTTGGGCAGGAGGGTGGCGGCCGAGAACTTCAACTGGGTGACGGCATCCATGGCAATCTCGGTATAGACCGCATCACTGGCGCTGAAGGCCGACCGGACCGGTGCCGGCAGGGTCAGGACGCGCTCATCGGGAAGATGGATGGTGCCGAACATGTAGGACGTTGTCTCTCCTTCGATCTCCCAGAGGAAGAGACGTGGTTCTCCAGCCTGGGACAGCGGCAGGGTGACCAGCAGCAGCAGAAGAAGGACGTGGCGGTAGTTGCGAAACGTCATGGATGAGGCTCCCCGGTTCCGTGTTCTGAGAGTCTACCCTGAGCGCCGGTGTCGAAGAAGATGGCCGGAGCCTACGTCGTCAGCCAGCGCTCGAGAAACGGGGGCAGCGGTTCGTTCGCCGATTCGACCCCGCCCTGGGCCAGGTGAAAGAGAAGCGCCACCAGGATGATGCGGGCCCGGGCGACGTCTTGCTCTAGCGGTGGCCGGGCTGCGGGAGAAGGCATCTCCTGCGACGCCTGCGCTAGGCGGAGGGCGAGGATCGCCAGCACCGAACCCTCCGCAGCCGGCGCCGGGCCATCCCCGAGCTCTTCGCGCAACAGGAGCAGGGGGAGGGCCGGGACCTGGAGGGTCTGCCGGGTGATGCCGTCGATCCATGCGCGTGTGGCATGGTCGCGGTCGGACGGCGCGGGGTCTCCCTTGGCCGGATTCATCCCGGAGAAGAGCCCCAGGACACGGCGGCGGACAGCCAGGTAGAGCTGCTCCTTGCCGCCGAAGTGATAGCTCACCAGGGCTTTATTCACCCCGGCCTGGCGAGCGATGACTTCGACGGTCGTCCCATGGTAGCCCCGGCGAGCGAACCGGTCTGCTGCCGCGCGCAGCAAGGCTTCGGAAGCGGAGAAGGTGCGGGACTTCCAGTCAAGGGTTGAACTCATAGCGGAACCCTATCAGTTTATCTAGATATTTAAAATAAATAGTTGTTTAATCCATGGTGGTGCGCAAGTTGTGGTGATCGGAAACGGCCTGGCTCAGATCGGGCCAGAAACAAGGTAAATAGCTCACTCCGTAGGACTTAGCAGAATCCAACTCCTCGGGGGCGGTGGAACTCCCTGGAAGGAATGCACTTCCACGGCAAAAACCACAATCTTCGCACCACCATGGGACTGATGTTGTTTCAGCATTGTCAGGTCCAGTTCGAGATTGCATCGGCCCAGCGGGCCAGCGGCTGGTCGCGTTCGGGACCCGCGCTTGCAAGTAAAGACAATAAAGGGGTTGCTGGGTGAAGGCTTGGGGGAGTCTCGGCTGGCACGGGTCTCGCGAGTCAGGCCCGGAATCTCGGAAACCCCATCCATCAACCGGAGCAATCATCAATGATTCATGGAGCTCGCTCAAGCCTCTTCCTGGTCGCGATCATCCTTCTTGTTATAGGGATGGCAGCAACACCAGCCCGAGCTGGCTCGGTCTCTCTGGCCTGGGATCCCGTCAGCGATACCGACCTTGCCGGTTACCGCGTCTTTTACGGCCCGACGGCCGGCAGCTATGACCAGCAGGTCGATATCGGCCTGACCTCCCAACACACCGTGACCGGCCTGACCGATTGCACGACCTGGTATGTCGCCGTCAAGGCCGTGGATGCAGCGGGCAATGTCAGCGCCGGCTTCTCCAATGAAGTTGCGGGGTGGCCGCGCCCGACAGTGGCCGTCGCCAGTCCGCTGTCGGCAGAACAGGGCCGGCAGATGGATGTCCAGATCGACGGCACCAACTTTCAGACCGGGGCCACGGTGGTGTTCGACGCTGCCGGCATCACGGTGAACAGTGTGGCGGTCAACGGCTGCGGCCAGGTTGTGGCCAATATCACCGTGGGCGGCGGCACAGTCCCGGGGGCCACCGGTATCAATGTCATCAACGTGGATCAGACCTTCGGCGCCGGCGCCGGCCTGTTCACGGTGGAAGCGGCCGTAGCGCCCACCGTCCAGTCCCAGTCGCCGGCGGATGGCGTCAGCGGTATCGGCGTCGGCGTGCAGCCGTCACTCACATTCAGTGAACCTCTGGACCCGGCTTCCGTCAGCAGTTCGACAGTGCAACTTCTGGATGGCGGTGGCAGTCCTGTCACTCTCGCGGCCGGCTCCCCGAGCCTCTCGGGAGACGGCCTGACGGTGACCCTGGCTCCAGCTAATGTTCTGAGGCTGGGTGAATCCTACCGTCTGCGAGCCATAGGTGGGGCAGGCGGCGTCCGTGATCTGGCGGGTCATCCTCTGGCCAGCACCTTCACCCAGGCCACGGGTTTCAGCACCGAGGCCGATAGTGCGCCGCCGGTGCTCAGCTCCATCGCCAGCAGTGGTGTTGCGGCAACCAGTGGCACCATCACCTGGACGACCGATGAGCCCTCCGACGGCCAGGTCTTCTACCGCGTGCAGGGTGGCACCGCCTACCAGCAGACTGCGGTGGACCCAAGCCTGGTGACCGATCATGGCATCCTGCTGCAGGGCCTGATGCCCGCGACCACGTACGCCTACCACGTGCGCAGTCTCGACAGCAGCGGCAACGCCACAGTCTCCAGCCCTGACTCCACTCTCACCACCCTGGCCAGCAGCAGCAGTTACCTGACCTTCGAGGCCGAGGGCGGCTCCCTGACGGCACCCATGCGGGCCGTGACCGGCGCCGATTCCTTCGGGGATGCCTGGGTGGACACTCCCGCTGGCACGCCCACGGGCACCAGCAATTCACCGGCCGGCACGGCGACGTTCGGGGTCCATGTTCCCAGTAACGCCATCTGGTACCTGTGGGTGCGAGTCATGAATCCCACAGGCTCCGGCGCGACCTTGTACGAATCGGTGGACGGCGCGGCACCCCAGACTCTGGACGTGACCACCGCCGGTGCGTGGGAATGGGTTGCAGGTCGCTCCTACGCCTTGACCATCGGCCAGCACAGTCTTGAACTGGGCGGGCGCACGGCCGAAGGCCGGGCGGATCGCATCCTGCTGACCGACGATGTCGATTTCGTGCCGACGGCCCAGCCGGTGGATGACGTGAGCCCGCCGGCGTCACCTTCCGGGTTGTCGGTGGCCAGTTCCGAAAGCGTCAACGTCCTCAACTGGACCAACCCCTCGGACAGTGACCTGGCTCGTCTCATTATCCGGGTGCGTATGGACGGGGTCTATCCCAGCAGCCCGTTGGATGGTCTGGCCGTGTCCGACAGTCCGGCCACGGCGGGTACGGGCGACACGTTCACCCACTCCGGCCTGACCAATGGCACGGCTTACCGCTACAGCCTCTTCGCGGTGGACAGTGCGGGCAATGTGTCGGCAGCGGCGCAGGCGGAAGGTATCCCGGTGGATAACGTGCCGCCTGCTGCAGTCCAGAACCTGCGGCGGACGGATACCTACTCCGGACCGTAATCCTCCATCTTCCCACCGGTGACCTCCGGTGAGAAAGGGTTCACAGGGCCCGGCGCCAGACGGCGTCGGGCCCTTTTCTTTGCCCGCCAGTCAGGCTTGCGAGGTCAGGAAGTGAGCGGGAGCCGTGTCATGAAATGAACGACCGCCATGATCAGCCACGCGAGGCCGACCAACCGGAACAGCCAGAGAACGCCCATGGTGCCCACAAGAGACTGGATATGCACCGGGAAAGGCGTCCGAGGCGGATTGCCAGGCCAGTGCTCCGCTGCCCAGAATCGCAATCCAGCCCACAGGCAGGACTGTCAGAGCGACTCCGGCCTGGAAGACGGCGACGGCGTCGCCCAGGGACCACGGAAGAGAGGGGCTGGTGAGACGGGCCAGGGTCATGGCCAGGTAGGCAAGGAGGCTCCCGAGAATGCCGGCCTGCACCGCTCGCCGCCACTGGTCCATCCAGGCGAAGAACGAAGCGGCCTGGTTGGCGTGGGCTGGGCCGCAGGCCCGCCAGGAGGTAACCCCTCCCGGCTCATGGACGGCGATTCGGGGGCTGTCGTGGCCGGCGGAACGGCCGCACCAGAGGCACCGCCGCGCGGCCCGGTCCAGGGCGAAAGGGCGGGCGTAGAAACGGTGAGAGAGAACCAACCCGATCCCCAGCGCCAGGGATGGTCCCGGTCCCAGGGGGAAGCGGGTGAAGAGGAAGAGAGCCAGGGGGACGGGGAGAAAGAGCAGCAGGCCGAGAGTGCGGTCACCCATCAGAGGGTGGCGGGCGGGAGCCTTTCGCCGCCCGCCCGCCCCGGGGTCAGGAATCAGTAAGCGATGAAATCGTGACCCCGGACGGTCTTGCGTCCGTTGGCCTGAGCGCGTGTGGCGGCCTGCTCGATGTACCAGTAGACCACCATGTTGAGAGCGTCGGCCGCGTCTCCACCCACATTCATCTTATGGGAGCGGATGGCGTTCTTGACCTTGCTGCCCACCAGGAGCATTTCGCCTGCCTTGGGGCCCTTCTTGCTGCTCTTGCGGGATTTGGACGCCTTCCGCTTCGTCGTCTTCTTCTTGGCCATGTTGCTTTGAACCTCCGTTGTGACGCACATCATGTGCGCCCACCATTAAAGTCGGCGTATTATGAGCGCTCTGAGGGCCAGGATCAAGCCGTAGCGTGACCTTCTGCCCCTTGCGCGCATCTCTTCCCCAGCCGAGGCGCCCAAGGGGGGCAGGTCACTCTCTCGGCCCGGATACAACCTCCTTCAGAGAGTGAACCAGGACCTGAAGAGTCCTTTGTGGAGCCCCCGACCGGTCCCGGGTCCTGCTAAGATCCCGGTCCACCTTACAGGAGGACAGCAGATGAAAAAGAAGGTCTCTCGCATGCTGGCGGCCACGGCGCTCCTGGCCCTTGTGGGCACGCCTTTGCTGCTGGCTGAGGAGGGCGAGGGCGCGGCCCTCTACGCCAAGAAGTGCGCCATGTGTCATGGTAAGGACGGGGTCGCCAAGACGATGGCCGCCAACTCGGGCAATTTCAACGACGCCGAGTGGCAGAAGGGAATCACCCTGGAAACAGTCGTCGAGAACATCGCCAAAGGCAAGGGAAAGATGCCCAAGTATGAGGGCAAGCTGACACCCGAGCAGATCACCGCCATTGCTGAGTACGTCAAGAGCATGTAGTTCAGGGCGCCTGCCCGCGCTGTGAATCCCGATG
>JAPUKF010000131.1 GCA_027295805.1 Acidobacteriota bacterium
GCCCTGGCGCGCGCCTCCATGGACCGTGCTCTTGAACTGTCACCGAAACATCCCCAGGTCCAGATGGCCCTTGGCATGTACTACTACAGGGGCTACAAGGACTACGACGGCGCCCTGGCGGCATTCGCCGCCGCCCAGGAGGGCATGCCGTCCAGCGCCGAACCGACCGAGTACGTCGGCTATATCCGCCGCCGCCAGGGACGCTGGCAGGAATCCGCGGCGGACATGGAAGAGGCGTTGGCTCTCAATCCCATGGATTCCCGGCTCTCTCAGGAACTCGGCCTCACCTACAACTACCTGCGCGAATATCCAGCAGCCCTACAATACCTGAACCGCTCGATCGCTCTCATGCCGGGTCAGATCGATTCGTACATCCACAAGGCAGAGACTCTCTGGCTCCAGCAAGGGAAAACCGCAGCGTCCAGGATGGCGCTGGAGGCCATGCCGGCAACAGATCACCCGGCCGCCGCGGTACAGTGGTTTCTGTTGTTGATCTTCGAACGTAAATTCGACGAGGCCATTGAACGGCTTGCGCCTTATCCCGGCGATCTCCTGAGCCACTACAGCTTTACCCGGCCCAAATCACTCCTGGTGGCCCAGGCCCACACATTGGCCGAACGTTCGACCCTTGCCAGGGAGGCCTACCAGGCGGCACGCATCATTCTGGAACGGGAGGCAGAGAAGACTCCTGATGATTACAGGGTCCACAGCGCGCTGGGGCTGGCCCTGGCGGGACTGGGACTCAAGGAAGAAGCTGTTCAAGAGGGCCGCCGGGCGCTGGAAGTCTATCCCTTGTCCCATGACGCCGTCTTCGGCCTCTACCCCGTGGTGGACCTGGCTTACATCCATACGGCATCAGGCAACTACGAAGCGGCGCTAGATCAACTAGAACAGCTCCTGGCGATTCCTTCTCTCATATCGATGCCGCTTCTCAAACTCGACCCGCGCCTTGCACCGCTGCGCGATCACCCCCGCTTTGCCAAGCTGCCTGACCCGAAGAGCTAGGATCCCTGCACCGAAATGCCCCAATCCCTGGCGGCGCTCAAAACAGGTTGAGCTTGAGTTTGTCGGCCTCGGACATCATGTCCTTGTCCCAGGGCGGTTCCCAGACCAGGTCGACGCGCACGTCGCGAACACCCTCCACATCGCCCACCCTTCGTTCCACGTCGCCGGGCAGCGATTCGGCCACCGGGCACATGGGCGAGGTCAGGGTCATCTTGATGGCCGTGTTGCCGCCTTCGTCGACATCGACGTTATAGATGAGGCCCAGCTCATAGATATCCACCGGGATTTCCGGGTCGTAACACTGCTTGAGAGCTTCCACGACGCGGCCGCGCAGGTCGGAGGTGGAATCGGGATCCGCCGGTGCCGGCGTATTGTCGTTGGGTGTGGTCACGTCGTCAGCCATGAGTTCACTCCGTGGAAATCGTTTTGTTGCCGCCGTTATTGAGCGCCGACTTGAGAGTATGCCAGACCAGAGTGGCGCATTTCACGCGGGCGGGATAATCACGCACGCCGGAAAAGACGGACAGCTTGCCCACCTGCTCGCGGACCGCGGCCGCCTCATCATCATTGCCACTCACCAGAGCTCGAACCTTCTCGGCCAGTTCCGTGGCTTCGGCCACCTCCAGGCCCTTGAGCATCTGGGTCATCATGGAGGCCGACGCCGTGGAGATGGCACACCCTTGTCCCTGGAAGGCGACCTCCTGGATGATGCCGTCTTTCACCATCAGCTTCAGGTGCACCTTGTCCCCGCACAGGGGATTGAAGCCGTCGGCATGGTGAGTGGGCCCGGCCATGGTACGAAAATTTCGCGGCCGCTTGCCGTGGTCGAGAATCACCTCCTGGTACAGCTCGCGCAGCTCAGGAGTCACCCCAGCACCTCGATGACCTTGCCCAACCCCACGGCCAGCGCGTCCACTTCTTCCCGTGTGTTGTACATGGCGAAGGATGCCCGCACCGTGGCCGCCACACCGAAGCGGTCCATGACCGGCTGAGTACAGTGGTGGCCGGTCCGCAGGGCGATCCCCTCTCCGTCCAGGATGGTCCCGATGTCGTGAGGGTGGATGTCGTCCACCACGAACGAGATGACGCTGGCCTTCTCCCGTGCCGTGCCGATGATGCGCAGATCGGGAATGGCCGTGAGAACCTCGGTGGCATAACTCAGGAGACCGGCTTCGTGGGCGCCGGCGAGCTCCAGCCCCACCTGGTCCAGGTACGCAATGGCCGCGCCCAGGCCGATGGCGCCGGCCACGTTGGGTGTGCCGGCCTCGAACTTGAACGGCACCTGGTTGTAGGTGGAACGTTCGAAGGTGACCGACAGGATCATGTCGCCGCCGCCCTGCCAGGGCGGCATGGCCTCCAGCAGCTCAGCGCGGCCGTACAGAACGCCGATCCCTGTGGGCCCATAGACCTTGTGCCCCGACATGACGTAGAAGTCGGTGGCCAGGTCGCGCACGTCCACGTTCCGGTGGGCCACGGCCTGGGCGCCGTCCACCAGGGTCAAGGCGCCTGCGACGTGAGCCATCTCGATCATTTTTCTCACTGGGTTGACGGTGCCCAGGGAATTGGACTGATGGACCATGGCCACCAGGCGGGTTTTCGGCCCCAGCAGGGCCGCGTATGCCTCGGGAATCACTTCACCGGCATCGTTGATGGGAGCCACCTTGAGGGTCGCGCCCTTGTCCTGGCAGAGCATCTGCCAGGGCACGATGTTGGAATGGTGCTCCATGGCGGTGATAAGAATTTCATCGCCCGGACCCACGTTGGCCCGGCCCCAGGACTGGGCCACCAGGTTCACGCCTTCGGTGACGCCGCGCACAAAGATGATTTCGTGGTCGTCGGCAGCACCCAGGAAACGGCGCACCCGCCCGCGGGCTGTCTCGAACGCCTCGGTGGCGCGGCCGCTGAGTTCATGGACGCCGCGATGCACATTGGAACAGATTTCCCGGTAGAAACCCAGTTCGGCATCGATCACCGCCTGGGGCTTCTGAGTGGTGGCGGCGTTGTCCAGGTAGACCAGGGGATGGCCGTGAACCTGCCGCGTCAGAATGGGAAAGTCGCGACGGATGGCCCGCACATCCAGGATGGTGCCTTCGCTGACCGAACTCATAGCTGGGCCTCTGGAAACAGTTTGCGCGCAAGGACCTTGCGCAGCGCCGGAACGGGCACCTGCTCGAGGATGGCGTTGGCGAACGCCACGGTCAGGACCTGGCGCGCTCGATCGCCGGCGATCCCCCGGGAGCGCAGGTAGAAGATCATCTCTTCATCCAGCTGGCCGATGGTGGAACCGTGGAAACACTGCACATCATCGGCGTGAATTTCGAGTTGAGGCGTGCTCTGCGCCTGCGCCCCATCGGACAGGATCAGATTGTTGTTGGTCTGGCGGGCCACCACTTTCTGGGCATCGGGACGGACCACCACCCGGCCGTAGAAGACACCCTGTCCCCTGTCGTCCAGAATGCCCTTGTAGAGTTGCGTGCTGCTGGTGTGAGGACTGGCATGGTCGATGACGGTGTGATTGTCCACATGCCGCGAGCCGTTCACCGGGTAGAGTCCGTTGAGCCGGCACTGGGCTCCCTGCCCAGCCAGCAGCACGAGCAGGTCGTTCCGCGTAAGATCGGCACCCGTGGAGATGGACAGCGAGTCATAGTTGCTGTCCCGGTCCAGGCGCACCCGGGTGAGACCGATATGAGTCCCGCCGGCCTCCTCATTTTCCAGTTTCACGTGGGCCAGAACGGCGCCCTGATGGAGGACCACGTCCACCACCACGTTGGCGAGCCGGGGCGACCCGCCGCCGCCGGCATGGATCTCCACCAGCGTCGCCTGGCTCCCCTCGCCGGCGCACACCACCAGGCGCGGCTGGATGGCCGTGGGTGTCGTGCCACCACTGTGAATCGAGACCACACGGATGGGAGTCGAGATGACCTTGCCCGCCGGTAGGGACAGGAAAAGACCGTCCTGAAGAAACGC
>JAPUKF010000132.1 GCA_027295805.1 Acidobacteriota bacterium
TGCACGACCCCCCCATTCTCTTTCTGGACGAGCCCACTCGCAGCCTCGACCCGGTGACGGCGCGGCATATCCGCGAATTCATCCGCGACAAGCTCGCCGGAGAGGGTGGGAAGACCATCCTGATGGCCACCCATAACCTCCATGAGGCCGCCGGGCTCTGTCATCGCATGGCCATCCTCAACCGTGGGCGGGTGCGCCGCGTCGGCCGCCTGGATGAGTTCCGCGCCCTCTTCGCCGCCCACCGCACCTATCGCATCGACCTCGACCGCCAGGTGGATCTGGAGGGTGTGTGCCGGCTGGTGAGTGACGACGCCGGCGATAGCCGGCTGGTGCGCCTCGTGGTGGAGTTGGACCAGGACAGCGATGGCGCCCTGTCGGCCCTCATGGCGCGCCTCGCCACCTCCGACGCCCGGGTGCTGGAATTCACCCGCCAGGAACCGCCTCTGGAAGAACTCTTCGACAGGCTGTTCTCCGAAGGGAGCGCGCCGTGAAAGCCGGGTCGCGCCTCTGGGCCTTCCTGGTGCGGGACTTTCTCCAGGAGGTTTCCTACCGCACCAACTTCATCATGCAGATAGTGGGTGTCCTGGCCAGCCTCACCGTCTGGTACTTCCTGGGCAGCTTCTTCGCCCGCTTCCCGCAACTGGCCGAGAGCCTGGGCGGGATGGACTACTTCTCCTATTCGGTGGTGGGCATCGCTTTCCTGCGCTATCTCTCCCGCCTCAATTCCACCTTTGCGAGCAAGGTGCGCCAGGAGCAGATGGCCGGCACTCTCGAGGCGATGCTGGTCACGCCCAACCGCACCTCGGTCCTGGTCCTCATGTCCTCGGCTTATGAACTGGTCTCCTCGACCCTCTGGATCCTGGCTTGGCTGCTCATGGGCCGCATGTTCGGCGCCACCTTTCATTTGCCGGCGTTCCTGCCGGCGGCCCTGCTGCTGGTGGTGGTCATGGCCTCCTTTGCCAGCATCGGCATTCTGTCGGCGGGCATGGTGATTTATTTCAAGAGGGGCGACCCGGTGACCTGGCTGCTGGCCTCCGGTTCCACGCTCCTGGGAGGGATCTTCTTCCCCATCTCCATCCTGCCGGAAGGCGCCCAGACTCTGGCACGTCTGCTGCCCATCACCCACGCCGTGGAAGGGTTCCGGCAATTGATCGTGAAGAGCGCCGATCTTCAGGGGATCTGGTCCCACCTGCAGTACCTGACCATCTTCGCTGCGATCTTCCTGCCCCTGGGCCTGGCCCTCTTTCACCTGGCCCTGAAACGGGCACGGCTTGAGGGCACCCTTATCCAGTACTAGGAGGCTGGCCGCCCGCCGACCGGGTCGTCCAGGTTTCCCGGGCACGCACCAGCCAGCGCAGGGAACGCAGGCGAGCGCGCTGCGGACGGGCCACCGACGACATGCCGATCCCGTCCACCAGGCGCAGGCGTGTCTCGGGGTCGCGCACCGACAGGCGCAGGTTGGTGAGCAGGCGCATGCCCACCGGGCTGGATCCCAGGGTCGCCTGGCGTTCCACGGCCAGACCGGCGCCGGAGGGCGTATCCAGGCGCCACTGCCGGCGGTAGGGGATGCCCAGCAGCGAATAGCGGCGGCGGAAAGGACGGGAGCGCGCCGTCTCGGCAAGAAGCGGCTCACCCTCCCGGTCCACCAGCAGCAAAGTGTCCACCTCACCGGAGACCAGGTGCACCTGGCGCCAGGCAATGCCGTATTCCCAGGCGTGCCCCCAGCCCCAGGCCCATGAGCGGACTTTGCTCAGGGGCGAGACCGGGCCATAGCCATGGTCATGAACACCCCGCCCGGAGAACGTGACGGTCTCGGCGGCCTTCCCCTGGCCCAGCCGGATCCGCCCACGCACTGCGAGGTTCAACCAGGACAGATCCCAGACAGGCCCGGCCGGCGTCCCGACCGCGGGCGCACGGCCGGGTGGACCGGCAAACTCCAGAACCGTGCCGGGCTCCAGTTCCACACGGTAAGTGCGACCTCCGGCTGTCTCTTCCACCACCACGCTGATGCCCCCTGCCTGCACCGCACCGGAGGTGGAACTGGCCCGGAACGTGTCGGGGTCGGGCCGGAACGAGCGAGCCATGACCCGGCGGCCATCCCGGTAAAGCACCGCCCGTACCAGGATGTGTTCCTGCGCCAGGGCACTCCGGCTGCCCGACGCCCGGGCCATGCAGGCCACATATTCCGGGTCCATGGGATCGCCGGCGGCGATGCGCAACGAGAAGGCCAAGCGACGGTCGGCATCCAGGGCCTCGAAACCCCACCACTCATACCCACCGGGGCGCCCCGAGCCGTGCCAGCGGTCCTCGGTTCCCGCTCTGGTCCATTGGAACATGGCCACACTATAGCCCCCCGCCACTCTCCTTGATTCTCCTTGCCGTCGTTGCCTACGATGCCGCCATGGCGCCCCCACCCTGGACGCCGCCGGAGGCCACGTGACCCACCAGGATGTCCTTGCCGTGATTCCCGTCCGCTGGGGCTCGACCCGCTTTCCCGGCAAGGCCCTGGCCGACCTTGAGGGCCGGCCCCTGGTGGAACATGTCTGGCGCCATGCCATGGCAGTCCGCAGCATCGACCGGGTGGTAGTGGCCACCGACGATGAACGGATCCTGGCCGCCGTGGCCGACTTTGGCGGAGAAGCAGTGATGACCGCCGCCACCCATCATTCCGGGACCGATCGCGTCGCGGCGGTGGCCCTGACCACCTCCTGCCGGGTGGTGGTGAACATCCAGGGTGATGAGCCTCTCCTGGACCCGGAAGCCATGGACGCCGCCGTGGCTCCCCTGCTGGCGGACGACACTCTGGAGGCCACGACCCTGGCGGCACCTCTGGCCGAGGGTGACCATGCCGACGACCCCCATCTGGTGAAAGTGGTGACGGCGGCCAACGGCGATGCTCTCTATTTTTCCCGGTCCCCTATCCCCTTCCAGCGGAACCGGGAGGCCGAGGCCACCTTTCTGCACCATATAGGCCTTTATGCCTTTCGCCGGGAACTCCTGGCGGAGTTCAGCAAATGGCCTCCAGGCAATCTGGAGAGGGCGGAGGGCCTGGAGCAGCTCCGCCTCCTGGAGCGTGGGCGCCGCCTGCGCGTCATCCTTGTCCAGCATGCCTTTCCTGGCATCGACACGCCGCGGGATCTGGCCCGGGTGGCCGCCCTTCTGCGCGCCCCTGCTCCTTGACGGTGCGGCCCGCCTCCATTAGGATGAACTCGTCCTGATGCCGCGCCAACTCCGACTCTCGGTCGCCTCATTATGAGTTGTTCCGGAACAGCCAAACGCCAATCGGTTTCAGGAGCCTCCCTCTTCAGACAACGTCGATGGCGTCCCTCCGCCGGTTCAGGGCAACGGACGTCTTGGGTCCTGTCAGGTTTGACCATGTCCCCTTTTTCAGCCTCTCAACCCTCCTGCATGGAAGCATGAACCCATGAACTTCAGAAATTCCCCCACTGGCAAGGCGCCCACCAAATTCATCTTCGTCACCGGCGGTGTTGTCTCGTCTCTGGGCAAAGGCCTGGCTTCGGCATCCATCGGGCTCCTCCTTGAAGCCCGGGGCTTCAAGGTCACTCTGATGAAACTGGACCCGTATCTCAATGTCGACCCTGGAACAATGAGTCCTTTCCAGCACGGCGAAGTGTTCGTCACCGAGGACGGCACCGAAACCGATCTGGACCTGGGGCATTACGAGCGCTTCTGCACTACCACCACCACCCGCGATCACAACATCACATCCGGGCGCATCTACGAATCGGTGCTCCGCAAGGAACGCCGGGGTGAGTACCTGGGCGCCACGGTACAGGTCATCCCCCACGTCACCAACGAGATCAAGGAGGGAATCCGCAAGATCTCCGACGAGGTGGATGTCCTCATCGTGGAGGTGGGCGGCACGGTGGGCGACATCGAGGGCCAGCCGTTCCTGGAGGCCATCCGCCAGTTCCGCCAGGAGGTCGGCCCCACCAACGCCATCAACATCCACCTGACTCTGGTGCCCCATATCGCCGCCGCCGGCGAGCTGAAAACAAAACCTACCCAGCACTCGGTGAAAGAATTGCGCTCCCTGGGCATCCAGCCCGATATCCTCCTGTGCCGCACCGATCGCATTCTGCCGCAGGAACTCAAGCGCAAGATCGCTCTTTTCACCAATGTCACCGAAGACGCCGTCATCACTGCCAAGGATGTGGACAATATCTACGAGGTGCCGCTGGTCCTCTCCCAGGAGGGGCTGGACGAGATCGTGGCCAAACTTCTGGACCTGCCATTTTCCAAGAAAAAGATCCAGCAATGGCAGGACCTGGTGGACCGTGCCAGCAATCCGCGAGGCAAGGTGCGCATCGCCCTGGTGGGCAAATATGTCACTCATGACGATGCCTACAAATCCCTGGCCGAAGCCCTGGTCCATGGCGGACTCACCAGCAACGTGAAAGTCGAGTTCGACTGGATCGAGGCCGACGAGGTCGCCATCCAGGAACTGGAGCAGCGCCTGGAGGAGGCCGACGGCCTGCTGGTGCCGGGTGGTTTCGGTATGCGGGGCGTGGACGGCATGCTCCATGCCGCCACCTACGCGCGCACCAACAACATGCCCTACTTCGGCATCTGCCTGGGCATGCAGACGTCGGTCATCGAGATCGCCCGCAACCTCTGCGCCTGGGATGATGCCGACTCCACCGAGTTCACCAACGACTCTCAGCACAAGGTGTTCCTCAAGTTGCGCGAACTGGCGGGGGTCGATGAAATGGGCGGCACCATGCGCCTGGGCACCTACCCCTGTATTCTTGAAGCGGGCAGCCTGGCGGCGCGGGCTTACGGCAAGCGCGAGATCGACGAACGCCATCGTCATCGTTACGAGTTCAACCTGGAATTCCGCGCCGGCATGGAGGAAAAAGGGTTGCGCTTCACCGGCATGTCTCCCGACGGCAAATTCGTGGAAATTGTCGAACTGGAAGATCATCCCTGGTATCTGGCCTGCCAGTTCCACCCCGAATTCAAGTCGCGACCGCTGGCGCCCCATCCCCTGTTCAAGGGATTCATCGCCGCCGCCCACCGGCACTGCCACGCGATACGCAAGGTTCAGGTTTCGTGAGCCATTCCGACGGGGATGCCGGCGTCAGGCCGGTCCAGGTTGGGGAACATATCGTCCTGGGCGATGGCCGCCCGCCGGTCTTTGTGGCCGGGCCGTGCGTCATCGAGAGTGCCCAACACTGCCTGCACATGGCCCGGGAAATCGCCGCGGTGGCCAGGGAGATCGGCGTGCCGGTCATCTTCAAAGCCTCCTTCGACAAGGCCAATCGCTCGGCCCTCTCTTCCTACAGGGGCCCGGGCCTCAACGAGGGACTGGCCATCCTGAAGCAGGTGAAAGAGACAACGGGTCTGCCCGTGCTTTCGGATATTCACGCGCCCGAGCAAGCCGCACCCGCCGCGGAAGTCCTGGACGTGCTGCAGATTCCGGCCCTCCTCTGCCGCCAGACCGATCTTCTGCAGGCGGCGGGAGACACCGGCAAGCCCGTCAACCTCAAAAAGGGGCAGTTCATGGCTCCGTGGGACATGGTTCATGCCGTCGAGAAGATCCGCGCCACCGGCAACCGCCGGATCATCCTGACAGAGCGCGGCACCATATTCGGCTACAACAATCTGGTTGTGGACATGCGTTCTCTGGCAATCCTGCGTGACACCGGCTGCCCGGTGGTTTTTGACGCCACTCATGCCGTGCAACTTCCGGGAGGCGCCGGCGCCCGTTCCAGCGGCCAGCCACGGTTCATCGAAGTACTGGCCCGCGCCGCCGCCGCCGCCGGCATGGACGGTCTCTTTACCGAGACCCATGATCAGCCCGAGCAGGCGCTTTCGGACGGCGCCAACGCTCTGCCCTTGCAGCGCCTGGCCCCACTCATGCGCCAGATCACGGCCATCGCACAACTGGCGGGCAAGCAGCGGGCATGACCCGGAACACCCAGCACCCGGATCTGCAGGAAGCCCGCCGCGTCCTGCAGGTGGAAGCCAACGCCATCATGGGTCTGCTGGAGCGCCTAGATGAACAATTCATCCAGGCGGTGGAACTGCTGGCCGCCTGCAAGGGCCGGGTGATCACCACGGGCATGGGCAAGTCGGGGATCATCGCCCGCAAGCTGGCCGCCACCTTCTCTTCCACCGGCACACCCGCCCAGTACCTCCATCCGGCCGAGGCGGTCCACGGAGACCTGGGTATCGTCACCGCCAATGACCTGGTCATTGCCCTGAGCCATTCGGGCGAGACGGAAGAGATCGCCCGGCTGCTGGAAACCATCAAGCGGTTGGATGTCGGTCTCATCGCCCTCACCGGCAAAAAGGGCTCCACCCTGACCAGGTACGCCGACGTAGTGCTCGACGTGGGCGTCTCCGCCGAAGCCTGTCCCATGGGGCTGGCGCCCACCGCCAGCACCACGGCGGCTCTGGTGATGGGCGACGCCCTGGCCATGGCCCTGCTGCAACGAAAAGGGTTTCGGGACGAAGATTTCGCCGCCCTGCATCCGGGGGGACGCCTGGGCGCGCGCCTGCGCCGGGTGAGGGACATGATGCATCAAGGCGCCGCCGTGCCGGTGGTCACCCCGGAAACGCCACTGGCAGAAGTCATTGCGACCATGACTGCGGGCCGCCTGGGCATGGCCGTGGTCACGGGGCCGGACGGCCTCCTGGCCGGGGTCATCACGGACGGGGATCTCCGCCGACTGCTGGCGGACGATAGGGCCTTGGGCTCGGCCCATGACCTCCTCTCTTTCCAGGCCGCCGGCGTCATGAGCACCAGCCCGCGCACCATCGCACCCGACGCCCTGGCCTCGGAAGCGCTCCGCCTCATGGAAACCCACAAGATCACCAGTCTTGTGGTGGCCGACAAGGGCGGGAGCCCGGTGGGCGTGGTGCACCTCCATGACCTGTGGCGCATGAGCATGATCTGATGTCTCTCAGCGAGCAGGCGATCCTGGAGCGCGCGCGCCAGGTGCGCGCTCTGGTCCTGGACGTGGACGGCGTCCTCACCGACGGCAAGCTGCTTTATCTGCCGCAAGGGCCCGACCAGGAGGCCAAGTCCTTTCACTGTCATGACGGTTTAGGCCTCAGGCTGGCGCGGGAGGCTGGCTGGCACGTGGCTCTCCTGACGGGCCGCCGCTCCACCGTTGTGGAACGCCGGGCGCGGGAACTGGATATTCCGGATGTTCTTTCGGGTGCCTTCCCCAAACTGCCGGTCTTTGAAGCCTGGTGTCAGCGCCGCGGCATCCGCGCGGAACAGGTCGCCTACATGGGTGATGACCTTGTGGACGTGCCGGTCCTGTGCCGAGTCGGCCTGGGGGCGGCCGTTGCCGATGCCCATCAAGAGGCCCGCCGGGCTGCCATCTGGGTCAGCAATCGGCCCGGCGGGTCCGGCGCCGTGCGTGAACTGGTGGAATACCTGCTGCATGCCCAGGGCCGCTGGGATGAACTGGTCGCACCGCTCCTGGCCTGAGAGCGGTTTGTCCGCTACCCTTCCGGGGTGAGGACGAGGAGGTAGCGATGCGTATTGTGGCTTTGTTCCTTATGGTGGTCCTGCTGGCATCCCTGGGCACATATGCCATTCTCAACGTGGATGAGCGTGTGGATGTGGCCCTGCCCTGGACCGACCTGCGCGGTATACCGCAGATCTACCTGGTGCTGACGGCACTGGCGGTGGGTGCCTTGTTCATGGGCGTTCTCTCCCTGGCCGACGGCATTCGCCTCCGCATTGCCAACCGGCGCCTGCAGCGGGAGCGGGATCTTCTGCGCGATGAACTCCCGGTGCCGGCGGCGCCACGGGCGGCTGAAGAGATGCCGGCACATCGTGGTCCATTCCGAGGCGGTCGCGGCACACCCGCCACCCATCCGGTCATTCCTTCGGCCGGGTCATCCTCTAGCAGTGACGACCCGCCCCCCTACGGCGTGTAGCCAGCGGCGGCATCGCCGGCCTCAAAGTCGGCGATATCTGACACCTTCCGGCGCGTTTCGGCTCAGGGACTCATGCCGGCGTCGGGCTCATCGCCCGCCGCATCCTCGGCCCCATCCTCCAGCTGATCGCCGTCTTCTTCCTCGGGGGTCTCGAGAACCCCTGTGACAAAGACCTCGATGCGGCGATTCTCAGCGCGACCTTCCTTGGTGGTGTTGTCGGCGATGGGCCGGATCTCTCCGTAGCCGCGCATGCTCATGCGGTCGGGGTTGATGCCGGCATCCCTCAGGAAACGCCGCACCGCGCGGGCACGGTCCATGGAGATCAGGAAGTTATCCCGTTCGGAACCCACATCATCGGTATGGCCTTCGATCTCGAAGGTCAAATCGTCATAGTAATTGAGCGCCGCCACAAGAGCCCCGAGTTCTTCCATGCCGGCATCCGTGAGCACCGACGAGCCGAAAGCGAAGGTCACACCGGGCATGGAGATGCGGGCCGTCTTATCCAGGCGGAAGCGCGGGCAGCCTTCCTCATCGACTCCGCCGGGGCCGGCAAATGCCGGGCAGGCGTCAACGTCGTCCTTGAGGCCGTCGCCATCCGAGTCGATGGGACAGCCATTGGCATCCACCGGCAGGCCGGCAGGTGTGCCCTCGCACTTGTCGAGG
>JAPUKF010000133.1 GCA_027295805.1 Acidobacteriota bacterium
GTCTGGGTGTATGTGCGTCGAACCCGGCTGGGCTTTTCTATCTCCATGGCAGGGAACCCTTCAGAAGAAATTTGGGAGGTCTGTCGTGTCTGGAAACGGTATCATGGCGGTGGGCGATTACGATGCGGTCGATTTCCGGCCGCAGACGCGGGCCCTGGAAGACGGGGGAAGCATGCCATCATTCGACGTCGTGTCCGAGGTCGATGCCCACGAAGTGACCAACGCTGTGGATCAGGCGAACCGCGAGATGAAGAAGCGGTACGACTTCAAGGGAGTCAAGGCCGGTTTCGAGCTGGATGGCCATCAGGTGACCATGAAGGCGCCCAGTGAGTTTCAGCTCAAGCAGATGTACGACATCCTCACCGTGCGCCTGGCCGGCCGGCAGGTGGATCTTCGCTGCCTGAAAGTCGATGCCGTCGAGGCAAATGTGAGTGAAGCCCGGCAGGCTGTGACGGTTCGCCAGGGGATCGAGACGGACCTGGCCCGCAAGATCGTCAAACTCATCAAGGGTGAGAAGATGAAGGTGCAGGTTGCCATTCAGGGAGAAAAGGTGCGTGTCTCCGGGAAGAAACGGGATGAGCTCCAGCAGGTGATCAGCTTCTTGAAGGATACCGACCTGGATATGCCCCTGCAGTTCGACAACTTCCGCGACTAGAACTCCGTCTGGCAACCACGCGGATGTGGGTGTCGCTCACTTGCCTCTCTCCTTCATGACCCTCTCAGCACTTGTAACAATCCAGGTTGAGCTGGGCCAGGTGCTCAACCAGTCTGGCCGGATCACCGGCCATGGAAGTCTCCCACAGGCGCAGCAGCCGGCGGGCCGGTGATTCGCCATCGCGCAGGATGATATCGAGGGGGGCGAGAAATGTGGCGTCGTCCTCGGTACCGGCTGCCGCGGCAGTCCTGCCCAGTCCTTCCCGGGCGATGGCAACCAGGTCGGCTGCCAGGCTCAGGACCGGGCGGCCGCCGGCCACGGCGTGCAGGCCACGGCGGGGAACATCCAGGTGGAGCTCCTGAAACTCTTCCCAGGTCAGCTGGGAGACCAGTTCCCAGGCCTGCCGGGTGGCTTTTTCGTCGTAGAGAATTCCCTGGATTAGGGCGACCTGGGCCATGGCCAGCGAGGCGTCGGCCGAATCGGCACAGCGGGCCTCGATGAAGCGCTTCAGGCGCACGTCGGGGAAGAGGGTCGTCAGGTGCAAATCCCAGTCGGCCATGCGTGCGGTCAAACCCTGGTAGCCGTCGCGAATGAAGCTGCGAAACGGGATATTCACCTGGTGCCAGCCACCATCACGCATGACGAACATCATGGGGACATCCAGGGCATACTCCAGGTATGCTGAGAACAGTGGGCGGTCCTCCAGAGCGAAGCGCAGCAAGCCGCAGCGAGCGGGGTCCGTATCCTGCCAGATGGCGGCCCGGGCCGACATGAACCCGTTGGAGCGTCCGCCGTCGAGAGGCGAGTTGGCGAACAGGGCCGTGATGACAGGCGAGACACCCATGAGAGCCCGGAACTTGACTCCGGCATCGGCCTCATCGCTGTAGTCCAGGTTCACCTGGATGCCCGCGGTCCGTTTCATCATGTCGAGACCGTGGCCGCCGGTGCCTTGCAGGTGCGCCGACATGAGACGATAGCGGGTCTTGGGCACCCACTGGATGGCATCCCGGGCGGTGAAAGGTTGCAGTCCCAGGCCCAGCCAGGAGATGCCATGGGCGGCGCTGACCTGGGAGAGAGCGCTCACGAAGTCACACAGTTCATCACGCATGCCGGCCAGGTCGAAATGGATGCGGCTGGACATCTCGGCCTGGGAGCCGGGTTCCAGGGTCAGCCAGGTGTCATTTCGGGACAGGGCGATGGGGCGCCCCTCCTCACGCCAGGCGGTCCAGCCATGGGAGTGCCCCAGATCTTCGAGGATCGCGCGCAGGGAACGGTTCTCGCCGGCGTAGGGGATGGCCTGGCCACTGTCGGTGAAGACACCCAGGCGCTCATACTCAAGGCCTGTGCCCCAGCGCTCTCTGGGCTTGTTGCCCACGGCGAACCAACCCGACAGTTCTTCCGGGTGATGGATAGGCTCCTGGCCGGCGCGGTCGCGATCCAGGTCTGTACTCAAAGTCGCATCCTTGCCCAGGCATCATACCCCTCCATGTAGTCGTTGACGACCTTGTCGGGGTCCAGATCGAGGCAGATGGCGTAGGCGCGCAGAAAGCCGCGCAGGAAGACCGGCACCGGCAGGCTGGAGTAGTCATCGGTCTCCATGGATTCGATCTGGGGGACGCGGATCTTGGTGATCTCAGCGATCCGGTCCAGATCCATGCGCCGGCGCCGGCGTAGCCGGCCGAGTGTGGTGCCATTGTAATGCCGGTCGGCGGGTGACGGCAGATCCTCGTCGGGTGGGGTGGCTACCTCTTTCTGTGCCCTGTTTGCCGTCGTGCCCGCATAGCTTTTTTTCCCCGCGGGTGGGGAGGTGGAAGGGTCGGCGGCGGCCGGGGCGGTGCTTTCGCCGGCTCGTTGCCCGCCGTCGGTATGGTTGCTCAGGGCGCTGACCTCGTCATGGACATCCTGGGCCAGGGCACGCAGGGAGGAACGCTCCATGATGCCCGCCCGCACCAGCTCCTGATCGTATTCGCGCCGGTTCTCCAGAAAGAGAAGGGTCCGGTACGCCGCTTCGACCCGGGCCAGGACCGTGTCCAGGTGTGTCCGGGTCGCCACGGCCTCGGCTTCCCCGCCGGCCTGGAACGGCGCGCGAATCCATTGGTAATGGCGCTGCACCTCGCGGGGTGAAGAACGCGGATCCAGGGCCAGGATGCGGTAGTGGTGCCAGGTGGAGACAGGGGCATAGCGGTTGCCACCCCGCGGCTTGCGGGATGGCTTACTTGAGATGGTGAAAGCAGTGATGAGACGTTCGAGGCCCCGAACCACCGCGGCATTGGGGTAGCTCTGGGACAGGACCTTGCCTTCGCCAGTGGCCTGGACGGCTGAGAGGTCGTACTCCAGGCTCACCACCGGATCGACCACCACGGCCTGAACCATGGAAAGGACAGCTCCGATACGGGTCGCCGCTTCAACTTCTGCCTGGGTGCGCACCTGGTTGAGGATCAGGCCATAGCGCCGGCGCTCCAGCGCGTCCAGAAGGCGCTGGTGGAGGCGCGAGCGATCATGGATGGCTTCCAGCACGCCGCGCAGACCCAGCGACGTGAAGAGGGCTGTGAGTTCGGTGGTGTCAATGCCGCTCAAAGCCTCTTCCATGACCCCGTGCAGGGCGTTGGCATGCAGTCTGAGCAGGCCCCGGAGAGCCTGGGGCTCGGGTGTCGTCACCATGAGAAGGCTCGTGGCGGCCCGGCAGGACATGCGCACTCCCCGGGAGTGCCCCGACCCCAGATCCGCGATCACAATGTCACACGGCAGTTCGGGTGCCAGGCCCAGGATGCGGGCGCCGAAGGTGTCATCCCGCGGCGGGCAGGATGGATCGTCGGGAACCCCGGCGATGATCGTCAGGTTCGGGATGCCGCTGGCCACGCACAGCTTGGCCAGGGCGGAGGCGCTCTGCCTGCGTCTGCGCCGGGATTTGTCATCCCGGGGCGGCGTGCTTTCCGGAAGCAACTCGCCCAGGTGGCGTTGGGGGAACGGCACGCCGATATGAGCATGAGCCGATGGGCCCGAGGGGGCCAGATCCAGCAGGATCACCTCGCGCCCCTGCCTTGCCAGATGAATGGCCAGGTTGGCGGCCAGCAAAGTGGTCCCCACGCCACCCTTGCCACCGGCAAGGGCCATGACGCGAGCCTGAGTGGCAGGGGAGCCAGTCACGCGTCAGGCGTGGCCGCCATGGAAGCCTCAGGGCGGGTCAGGGTGGGGCGGTACGTATTCATCTCGGTTCCGATGCGAGCTGGCGAATGCATGATCGTGCCTCCGGGTGGGCTGGTTATTCTAGCCTGCCTGGGCGTCATCGGCCTGAGAGCCATCCTGGGCTGTGTCGCCCACATCCAGGTCGCTCTCACTGTGCTCACTGCCGTCGAAGCTGAGCACCCGGGGCTTGCCGTTCACCACCGTGGCGATGTGGACCGGGCGGCTCCAGATGGCCTGAAGAGCGGCCAGGGTTTCGCCGGCATCGTCGGCTTTCAGATCCATGCCCTCGTGGCGGTGCAGGAGCATCAACTCCCCCCTGTTGGCATGATTGGCGTCCAGGACGGTGATGAGGGGCTGGCCCATATTGGTGAGCTGTGTCAGGAACGCCTGCTTGATGCCGGAAAAATCCCGCGAGGCGATATGCCAGTTGCCGGTCTTGGGGTTGTATTTGTACATGAACATCTTGTGCTTGTGGCAGAACTCTTCGTTGAGAAAACTGTCGATGAACGTGACATCGTTGTAGTGACGGCGAACTTCGAAGATCTTTTCACGTCCCAGGCCCAGTTGCCGATCCCAGCCGGCGCGCGCAACCATGTCGTCACAATCGTCGTATTCCTTGCCGAAGCGGCCGCTGTTCCAGCGATCTTCGATATCTTTGTACAGCTCATAGCCCAGCTTGTACGGGTTGATCTGGGTGCTGGTACCCCCCAGGGTGCGCGAATGGTGGTCGGCGAAATCGATGATCTCGGCGTCGTCGAGAACCTTCTCGGTCATGATCTTGGCGTGCCAGTAGGTGGCCCAGCCCTCGTTCATGATCTTGGTCTGAGCCTGGGGAGCAAAGTAATACGCCTCCTCACGAATGATGGCCAGAACCTCCTGCTGCCAGGGCTCCAGGGGTGCATAGGCGAGAAGGAAGGCCAGGACGTCGCGCACGGGGCTTTCAGGGAACCGGCTTTCCTCCTCCTGGGCTTCAACCAGTTTGCGACGCTGGGCTTCGATGAACTCAGGGGGGTTGATGTAATCCTTCATGTAGCCTTTGGCCGGCATGGTGGCCACTTCCATCCGGCTGGGGTCGATCTTGTCGGGCTTGCTGCCTCCCATGGGGCCTCTGGCCACGAAGGGCGCGTGGATATCGATGAGGTTCTCCAGGGAGAGACAGGTGTCAATGAACGTCTCCACCCGTTCCAGGCCCATCTTGTCCACATAGCGGCGAATGCGTGTGGCGTGATTGGCCATCTGGTCCATCATCTTGCGGTCGGTGTGAGCGAAGGTGAAGTTGTTCTTGAAGAAGTCCACATGCCCGTAGACGTGGGCCATGACCATCTTCTGGTCCACCATGGTGTTGCCTTCCAGCAGATAGGCGTAGGCCGGATCATTGTTGATGACCATCTCGTAAATACGATGCAGTCCGTAGCTGTAGCTCTTGCTCAGGTGGTCATACTCCATGCCGAACCGCCAGTGAGGGTAGCGGGTAGGGTAGCCGCCATAGGCAGCCACCTGGTTCACGGCCTTGTAGTCCAGGATCTCGAAGATGGTGGGATAGAAGTCCAGCCCGTAGTCCATGGCCAGGCCCCTGATCCACTGGCGGGCACTCTCCAGTTCGGCAGAGAGGCTCATGGCGCGCCCATCAGCGTCCCTTGCCCAGGAACGTCTTGATGGACTTGTAGATGGCATCCCGTCCTTCGATATTGCTGAGGATGAGGTTCTCCTCAGCCTTGAAGGCCGCCTCCAGGTCGTGCAGGAACTGGCCGGTGCCATAAGGACTCTCCACCTGGCCGTAGCCGAAGAGGTTCACCGCCGGCAGGATCCGCTCCCGCAACAGGTTGACGCATTCCTGCGTGTCGCCCTGGGACCAGTTATCTCCGTCGGAGAAATGGAAC
>JAPUKF010000134.1 GCA_027295805.1 Acidobacteriota bacterium
CGGCCTTTGCTCTCCCCCTGCATCTTCCCCAGGAGTCGTGCCATGACAACCTGGTGGACCTCAGCGGCCTGCACGAGACACTGTCGTACTTTCTGGGTACCGAGCGCGTGACGGGCCGCGCAGCCGTGCCGGTGACAGCCACCGTCACGGATGATCGGGCCGCCGCCGACCGCCGCGTCCGCCTCCCGGTGCTGTCATCGCCGGCAGGCGCAAGTGTCCGGCCGGCCGGCCATTCCTGAACCCGCCCACCGGCGCGCCCGGGGTGCTCTCGCCGCCCTGCACCATATGCGGCCGCGTTCCTGGCCTGTGGTGGCGGGACACCTCCTGGCGGGGGCGGCGGCGGCAGCATCCCCCGAGATCCTTCTGGAACGGGCTCCCTGGATCCTGGCGGCCGCGGTCTTCTGGTCTGTGGGACTCAACGGGGGGACGCTGGCCCTCAACAGCGCCGTGGACCGGGATGAAGGAGATGTGGGCTACCTGGACGCCCCGCCGCCTGTACCCCGGGGCCTGGCCGTCTTCGGCGTCAGTATCATGGTGGCGGCGCTGGCCCTGTCCTACATGGCCGCCCGCGCGGGCTATGTGGGCGAACTCTTCCCCCTCCTCCTGGGCGGCTCGCTGATTCTCTCGATTCTCTACTCGGTGCCGCCCATCCGCCTCAAGGCCCGGGCCGGGTACGACATGGCGGTGAACTGTGCCGGCTACGGCGGCATCACTTTTCTCGCCGGCGCCGCGGCAACCACCCAGCCGCTGGATGTCGCCGTGCTCTGGGCGGGCACCGGCTTCGCCTTCCTGTTCGCGTCGGTCTATCCCCTCACCCAGATTTACCAGATGGAAGAGGACGCCCGTCAGGGAGTCCGTACCCTGGCCGTGAGATTGGGACGGCGAGGCTCCCTGCTCCTGGCCACGGTGGCGGCCGCCAGCGCTCTGACCTGCCTGGCCCTGGGGATCATGGCCCGGCATCCGCAAACCCCTCTCTGGGCAGTCCTGCCGCTGGTGCTGCCCGTCACCCTGTGGATGCGTGTTCTCCTGCCCCACCTGGTGAGTGGTGGCATGGCCTGCGACAAGAAGACAATGTATGCCGGGTTGCGGGCCTGGGCGGTCACCGATCTGGTCGCCGCCCTGGCCCTGATGCCGGGATTGATGTCGGCGGTCGCCTGAGATCAGTCGGCGGTTCGCTCTTCAAGAGTTCCCACCGCCGCCAGCGCACGCCGGCGCACCCATGGCGAACTGTCCGTCTCGGCCAGAACCCGCAAGCGTTCCAGTGAGGCCTCATCGCCCAGGCGCGACAAGGCCTGGGCCGCATCGCCCCGCACGCGCAAATCGGAGTCATCCAGAGCGTCACGCAAGGCCTCAACTTCCGCCGTAGCACCCATCTCACCCAGGATGAAAGCGGCGAACTGGCGCACTCCGCCACTGCGATCCTCGCGCAGCAGCTTCGCCAGCGGTGCCGCGGCCCGGGGCGGACGGCGGACGGCGACCACCTCAAGAGCCCGTTGCAACTGGATGCGACGGAAACTCCCACTGGCCGCGGGGCGCGGGTCGCTGGCCTCCCGTTGCAGCAGGGCGCTGATACCGTCCAGATTGGCGCTGGCGGTGCGCGGCTCTTCCAGATCCCCCGGCACGAAGCTGTCCACCCGCCAGTTGTTCTCGCGAAAGACGACGCCGACCTGAATCCTGGGTTTGGCTCCCAGTGCATCGACCACGAACACTCCGACCGTGGCGAAGGCCTGGCGGCGAAGGCTCACCGGGCCTATGACCACCATGGTCCGCTTGGCCGCGAAGAAGCGCCGGGAATCGTCCCCATGGGTCAGCTTCAGCTCGCGGCGGTAACGGCCAGCCACATCGCCTGAAAAGCAGGCGGTGAAGGCGGCGAAATCGCCGGCATCCCGGGCCGCGGCCGCTCGCTCGACCACGGCGCGGACTGCAGCCGGGTCGGAACCGATATCGGGCGCACAGCCGGCGGCCAGCAACAGCAGCAACACCGTGCTGCTGCTCCGGCCCCGGCCCCCGGCGACGGGCCTAGAGGAGGTAGGACGCGGCAAAACCAAGCTGGGCCACCATCATCATGAGGTACATGTGAGTCCAGGACGGATGGTTCTCACTCTCGGCCAGGGCATCCGGATCCCGAAGAATAAGATAAACAACGTAACTGCCCCAGAGAGCCAGACCGATGCCGAACCCGGTGAGAAGCACGGGGTTCCCGGTGAGGATGGTGTGCTCCGGAGCCAGCGGATCGGGCAGGTAAGCCCCCAGCGGCATGAGAAACCAAGGCAGCACAAAGAAGGGCGCCACCATGCGCGCCGCCGTGCGCACGCCATAGACGATGGGCAGCGTGCGGCAACCTCCCAGCCGATCGCCGGGCATGTCCGAGAAATCCTTGGTGGAGGCGGCGCCCAGAAGAAACAGGAAGAAGATGCCACCGATGAACCACGGCTCGACGTGAAAGATGGAGGCCACCATGGACCAGCCGGCCACCTTGAGGAGCAGCCCGCGGGGAATGGCGATGGTCAAGTTGGCGCCGAAGGTGTGGGCCTTGGTTCTGCCCAGGGCCGGCGCCGAGTAGACAAAGGTGAAGAAGGTGCCCAAGGCATAGATGAATATGCACTCGTGGCGAGCCAGGGGCGCCATGAACTTGGCCACCAGGCTGGTCTCGGGCCAGGTGACCACAAGCCAGGTGGGAAGCAGCGCCGCGAGATAGAGCACCACGGCGAACCGCCAGGCCGGGGGGATGCCGATGACGCCGGTGATCAAGGGCCGCTCCGGCTTGTTGGCGCGGTCAATCTCCAGGTCGTAGATCTGGTTGATGACGTTGGAGCCGGCGTTGAGCAGCCCGGCGCAGGCCGTGCCCAGAAGGATTGTCCCGACGACGGCCCAGGTCATGGCCCGAGCCGGATCCGGATTCCACACCGAACCCCAGGCGGTGATGGCCCCGGATACGACGCCCAGGCCGGGTGGCAGAAGAGTGAACGGCCGCGTGAAGCGGATCCAGGTGCGAGGGCTTGCCATGGGGAAGAGCGAATCTACAGGACGACGGCTGCCAGCGCCAGCGCCACGCCGGCGCCGGCAACGGTGTTTAGGAAGTTGACCATCTCGTTGTCCAGAAGCTTGATGCGCGCAAGTCCGGCACCCAGATACGATTCACCCATGGCGCCCACAAAGGCGCCGGCAGCCACCGGACCGAGACCGGCAAGAGGGATGAAGCCGGTCACCACACCCAACCCGCCCAGGAGAAGGGCGGCTGCCAGGCCGGCCACCGTCCCTTCCAGACTGATGGCACCGTCGGTGCCGGGGGGCACCGGCCGCAGGCTGGTGATGAGCACCGTGCGCCGGCCATAGACCTGGCCGATCTCACTGGACACCGTATCGAAGGCCGCGGTGGCAAAGGCCGCCACGAAGGCCACAGCCAGCCAGGTTCCGTGGGGCGTGATGGCGGCCAGCAGGACAAGGAACAGGCCGGTACTGCAGTTGGCCACGGCGTTCTTCGCTCCCCGGGATCCGCCTTTTTCCTGGGCGATGCCGGCGGCGGCCTTGGCGCCGTAGCCGACGCGCGTGGCCACTGAACCGATTAGAAAGAAGGCGGCCAGCATCAGATATCCCCGCCAGCCTCCGAAGGTGAAGATGAAGGTCCCGACGGCGACACCGGCGGCAAAGCCCGAGCCGTCCACCGCCCGCGCCCGCAGGGCCGCCCAGCCCACCAGCAGGTTGACGGCCAGCCCCACGGCCAGGCTGACGCCCCACCCCCCCAGGCGGGCCGCAATCAGCGCCGGCTCGGCCAGGGTCAGGCCATAGAGCACAACACCCCCGGCCAGAGGCACCAGCAGATTGTCATCCACTCCGGTGGGCAGCGATTCCAGGATGGCGGCCAGCGCCGCCGTGGCCGCCACCGCCGCCAGGACCAGAAGAGGATCGGGATGACGCCCATGCCCGGCGGCCACGAAGAGGTAAAGAAGCCAGGCCACACCGCCACCGCAGAAAAACAGAGCCACGGTCCCCGCCAGCGATTTGTCCCGATTCCACGGCATCCGGGGCCTGGGCAGACTCTTGCCCACAAGGGTCGCCATGCCGTCACCGAATGCCATGAGGGCCCAGCCGGCGGCGGCAATCTCGAGACGGCGGGCGAAAACCAGAGTCAGGATCAGCACCGACAAGGGATAGAAAATGATGCCCCAGGCCACACCCTGGCGGCGATCCTGCGCCCGTTCAAGGGAGTGCCCGGAGAGAGACGGCAGGACAAAGATGTTCATCAGGAGAGCTGCCCCGCCCATGGCCCAGGCGCCCCATGCCGGCAGCCAGTGCAGGAGGACGGCCAGGGTGCCGCTGCCCATGTGGACCGCTTTGCGCTTCCACTCGGTGCCACCGATGCCACCTGCCTCAGGAGACATGTCCCGCCGCCCGCAACCATGCCACCGTATCCGCCAACCCTTGAGCAAGCGGCGTGATCGTGTAGCCCAGTTCCTCCCGGGCCCGGGTCGCGTCATAGGCCCAGGATTCGCGGTAGATATCCACAACCTGGTGGGTCAATTCCGGCGGCCGGCCGCTTATCTCCGCCCACGCCCACTGCAGGCGACCCAGCCACCAGGCAACACCGTAAGGAATATGACGCGTGGGCGCCGGCTTTCCGCTCACCTGCGACAGGGTCGCCATGAACTGGTTGAGAGTCGCGTTCTCGCCGCCGAGAATGTATCCCCGGCCGATCCTCCCGCGCTCCAGAGCGGCCACCACCCCGGCGGCCACGTCCTTGATGTAGGCGTAGCAGACAGCCCTGTCGCCCGGCCCAAGGATGCCGGGCAGACCTTTTGTGAGGAAGATGAGAATCTGCCGGGTCACCAGGCCGCCGGCGGTGAGGGTGCCCGGTCCATACACCACTCCCGGGTAGACCGTGACCAGAGGCCAGCCGGCGGCCATCCGTTCCCGTGCAACCTGATCGGCCAGATACTTGGTCCGTTGATAGTCGTTGTGAAACGGGGGCCCGGCCGGCGGGTCTTCCTCCCGGCGGGGGCGCCCGCGGGAAGGACCGAGGGCCATGAAGGATGAGCTGTAGACCACACGCTCGACTCTTGCCGCCCGCGCGGCCTGCAGGACATTCAGGAATCCCTGCACGTTGACCTGGTCAAAGACGCGGCGGTTGGGCATCCACATCTGCACCAGGGCCGCCAGGTGGAGAACCGCCTGGGGGCCGCCATCCCGGCCCAGAGCCGCGGCCAGGGAAGACGGGTCGGTCACATCCCCGGGCACTGTGGCAAGGCCAGCCTCCAGATCCGCTGGCTCCCTGCCCGGTCGGACCAGGAGCGTGACCTGGTGCCCACCGGCCAGGAGCAGGCGCGCCACCTCCCGGCCGAGGAAACCGGTCCCCCCTGTGACCAGGACCCTCACAGGCCGGCGGACTCCTGGCGGCGCAGGGCCAGGGCTTCCCGCAGCCCTTCCAGCCAGGGACGGGGCGGGGCGCCGGTCAAGCGGCTGAAGAGAGATGTGTCCAGGCGCGAGTCCGCGGGTCGCCGCGCCCTCTGGGCCATGGAGTCGGAGAGAACCGGCTCGATCTCAACGTCGAACCGCCTCGCTTCATCCAGGATGGCGCGGGCGAAATCAGCCCGGCTGACGCCGCCGGCACCGGTGAGGTGAACCAGCCCCATCGCACCCACCGCCAGCAGATCCACCAGGCCCCGGGCCAGTTCGCCCACCCCGGTGGGGCACCCCACCTGGGCGCGAACCACCGGGATGGTCGTTCCGGCCAGAGCCGCCGAGAGCACACTCGTCACAAAGTCGGGACGACGGCCATGACCGCCGAACAGCCAGGCCGTGCGCAGGATCAGAGCCTCGGGGTGATTCTCCAGGACCAGCCGTTCACCCTCGCGCTTGTCCTGACCGTAGACGGAGAGGGGGTTCGGCTCGGCCGATTCATCATAGGGAGCACCGCCTGCGCCATCGAAGACGTAGTCGCTGGACAGATGCACAAATCTTGCCCCCGCCCCTTGGGCCGCCCGCGCCATCTGGCCTGCGACCTCGGCGTTGAGAAGGCGAGACCGCGCTGGGTCGGTCTCACAATTGTCCACGTCGGCCCAGCCCACGGCGTTGATGACCAGGTCGGCTTCCAGCCGCTCCAGTTCCCCGCACATTTGGAAGTAGTCGCAGACATCGATTTCAAAGCGCCCGGCAGCAACCGTCTGGGGGGCGTGGGCCGAAAGGACCTCGGCCATGGCGGCGCCGGCGCGACCCTCGGCACCCAGGACCACCGGCCTTGAGCGGCGAAGCTCCAGCGGGGCGCTGATCATC
>JAPUKF010000135.1 GCA_027295805.1 Acidobacteriota bacterium
TCAACGGCGCACTAGGGGGCTATACCTCCTTCGAATCTTTTGGGCGCCTGTGGGCCCGGATCCGGTTCCTGGATCCCGACATGGTCATTCTCTGTCACGGCTGGAATGAAATGTATTATTTCGACCGGGCCGATCAGATGAACCGGTGGCGCGTTCTCTCCGACGGCTCCTGGTCCCTGGACCAGGCCGCCCGAGCCACGGCCATTTACGCGCCTCTGTGGATCGACCACCTGCTCTGGCCCTCACAAGCCTTGTCGCGTGTTCGCATCAAACTGGCCCGCGCCCTGGGTGGGGAAGTGGGGCAATCCGGTGATCTGGCGACTGATTTCGATCATGGAGGACTTGCCATCTGGCGCACCAACCTGCGCCAGTTCGAGGCACTGGCCCGTGTTCTGGAGCTTGACCTCCTGGTTGCCAAGCAGCCCACTCTTATCGTGGACAACCTGCCGCAGAGTGAGCGCCGTCGCTGCCGGTACGACTATCACGGCTTCGATCATGACGCCCATGTGGCGGCGTATGCCGCTCTTTATGGGGTCATCGACGATGAGATTCCGACGGACCGGATCCTCGACCTGACCCCCCTCTCAGGGAAACCGGAACTCTTTCATGACCACGTCCATCCCACCGTGGCCGGCACCGCTGCCATGGCACGGCTGGTGGCGGATGGGATCCGGTGGCGCCTCACTGCCGCCTGGCCTTCAGAGGCTGCGGGCGCAGCGGAACCCGGCGAACAGGTTGCGGGCGTCGGGGCGGGCCGCTCTGCGCGTGTGACAGGTGATGGCGGGCACTGAGGTGGCCCAGGAGCCGCCGCGCAGCACGCGCAGGTGATCGCCCCAGGCAGAGGGAGGAGGACCCCCGCCGGCCAGGGTTGATTCATGCTGGGGGTAGGCCTGATAGGTCCCCGACGTCCATTCCCACACATCGCCCAGCATCTGGTGGCAGCCATAGAAACTGCGGCCCTGGGGATAGGAGCCCACGGGCATGGGCTCCCAGAGGTCGTGGCCAAGATTGGCCAGGTCGGCCTGCGGTGGCTGGGATCCCCAGGGGTAGGCTGAGGCAACACGACGCACAGGATTCCAGGCGGCGGCTTTTTCCCACTCGGCCTCGCTGGGCAGGCGCTTGCCGCACCAGCGAGCAAAGGCTTCGGCTTCGAACCAGGAGACGTGGCAGACGGGACGGGAGGTGTCCACGGCCGAGGTCGTGCCCAGGTGGCGAATCTTCCAGACGCCGCTGTCCAGCAGCCAGCCCCCAGGGGCAACGAGTCCCTGGTTGCGGCAGAATTGCCAGTCGTCATCGTTCCAGAATTCGGGATGCCTGTAGCCACCATCTTCCATGAACGCCAGGTATTCCCCGTTGGTGACCGGGGCTGCGTCCAGCATGAACGATATGACGTGGACCTCGTGCTGGGGTCTCTCGTTCTCCTCGGCATCATGGTCCGCCGGTTGTCCCATGCGGAAGGGGCCATCCGGTATCAGGAGAAGTTCACCGGTGGAAATCTGGTCGGGCCGGGCCGGGGGGGCTTCCTCTTGGACCGGCTCATAGTCATGGTTGCCAAGCTCCTGGATATCCTCCAGGAGGGTTTCATGGAGCCGGGCTTCCCGGCGGGGGCTGCATGGCCAGGGCACGTCGGGAGCGTCAGGTGGGGTCGCGAGACTTCCGGATGTTCCCATGTCGAGCAGAAGCTGTCGACGTACCGTGGCGATATGGAGGAGAGCCTCATCCAGGGTGGCGGGGGGGCTTCCCGCCGGCAAACCGGCGGCGCCGGCATGGGGGGCCCTGAGGGACATGATCCAGTGGGACTCATGGGCGGCCAGATCCCAGAGGTGGGATATGAGAATTTCATGGAGCGCCTGCTGGTCCTGGTCCGCAGCGCCGGCCACCGGTGCGAGAATGTCCAGAGTATCGCTGCGCATGCGCTGCAGGGCTCGTATGCGGGAATGCCGGCGGTTGTCGGCGTAAGGGGTTTCCCGCCGCCTGCGGAAGAGAAGCACAGCGAAGAGGTTCTCGGCATCGGGCCACGCTTCTTCAAGGGAGAAACCGAACCGGTTCAGATGGGCGGCAACGTCATCGATCCGGAATTTCCGGCTGATCTCCGTCAGGACCATCTCGCCGGGGGCCATGCGGAAACCGCGCCCCAGCAAGGAGATCTCGATTTTCACTTCCCGGCGAAAGCGGGCGTAAATCTCGATGCGCGCCAACGCCTCATTGAAATAGGCGACATGCTGGATGGCGTCCAGAGGGATGCTGGTGCCCAGCTCCCGATTCATGCGCGCGAACAGATTGAGAGTAAATCGTTCGCTCCAGCCGGCGGCATCGTTGTAGGCGCTTTCCAGGCGAGCCGTGGGCTTGAGCAGGTCGACGCCGAGGAGCAGTCGATCCTCAGGGCGCAGGTGCCCGGCGAGCATATCCAGGAAGGCATCCAGTTCCCCGTGTGTGAAGTTGCCCATGGTGGACCCAAGAAAGACCAGCAGGAGTGGCGACATGCGCGCCGCCAGGGGCAGCCCCCGCTGATAGGTCGTGGCCAGGGCCTCCACCGTGAGGGCGGGGAAGCGCTCGGTCAGGTCTCTGCAGGCAGCATCCAGAGCGGCGCCGCTCACGTCGATGGGGACGTAGCGGGTCGGGCTGCGGCGAGACCAGGCGGCCAGGATATTCCGGGTCTTGGAGGAACTTCCGGAGCCCAGCTCAACCACCGTGGTGTCCCCGGCCCGGCGTCGCACATGGTCCGCTGCGGCCTCCAGGATG
>JAPUKF010000136.1 GCA_027295805.1 Acidobacteriota bacterium
CCCTGAGCCGCCAGGCCATGGCTGCGGAATACATGGAATGAGCAGTCCTGCAACTACGCGGCCGTTCAATGTTGCGTTCACTCGGCGTCCAGGAGCTCCCTGGCTCGAGCCTCGTCTTGTTCTCGCACCTGAAGCTCGGGTGGACCGGTGAATCGGGATACGGGAATCATGCGTCCGTTCAGGCGCGGCGGAAGAGATAGTACGCCGGCACGCCGGCCGCGATGATGGCGACACCCATGAGTGCCGCCGGCGGGTTGTAGAAGCCGCTGGAGACGGCCACTCCCAGCGCCGCCACCAGGTAAACGGCCGGGGTGAATGGGTAGCCCGGACAGCGGTAGGAGGGCGGCTCGCCGCCCCGGCGGCGCAGCACGAACAAGCCGGCCACCACCAGCGATGACAGCAATAGGATGGCCAGGGTCGCCCAGCCCACCAGCATGTCGAAGCGCCCGCTGAGCACCAGCAGGGCGGACCAGATTCCCGACGTCCACAGGGCAACACCCGGCACGCCGGCGGCGTTGACGGCGCCCAGAGGCCGCGGCGCCAGCCTGTCGCCGGCCATGGCATAGTAGATGCGCGCACCGGCCATGAGAGTCACGTTGGCCGAGCCCAGGATGGCCAGGGCGATCACCGCGCTGAGCACGCGCTGGGCGCCCGGCCCCAGCAGGCGGCGGGCAGCGTCGCTCATGGCGGTGGTCGATCCGGCCAGCGCTCCGGCGGGCGTGACCAGCAGAAGCATCAGATTCACCACAACGTAGAGGGCGACCACGGCCAGAGTGCCGTACAGGAGTCCCCGGGGCAGGCTGCGCCCGGGATCGCGGATCTCCCCGGCCACGTAGGCGGCGGCATTCCATCCCGAGTAGGTGAAATAGATGGGCACCAGGGCGGCGCCCAGAGCCAGGTGCCACGGACGTGCCGGCAATGCCCACCAGGATCCCGGCCCCTGCACGGGATCGCTCCCCAGCACCCAGCCGGCCGCGAACAACCCGGCAAGTCCCAGCAGCGGCGCGGCCGTCAGGAGGATCGTCGTGCGCCCGGCCAGGCGTGCGCCCGCGGCGTTGGTGGCCGTCAGGAGGAGCAGCAAAGCCGCCCCCAGCAGACGGCTTCCCCACGGACCCAGGCCCTGCAACCACGGCAAGGTCTGCTGCAGGTTATCCACCACCGCCAGGGCCATGGCGGCCGCCGCCGCCGAGAAGCTGAGCAGAAAGGCCGCCCAGCCGCTGAGGAAGGCCGGCAGCGGTCCGAACGCAACGTACAGAAAACGATAGTCGCCACCGGCGTGAGGCAGGCGCGCTCCCAGTTCACCGTACGTCGCGGCACCGGCCAGGGCCAGTAGCCCGCCCAGTGCCCAGGCGATGAGGATCCAGCCGGCGCCGGTGAGATGAAGGGCAACCAGGCCGGGCGTGACGAAGATGCCCGCGCCCACCATGTTACCCACCACCATCCAGGCGGCATCGGAGGTGCCCAGTGTGCGGCGCAGGCTCACCCGGGTCTTCCAGGCATCAGAAGACCACCACCAGGCCGGCCAGATAACCCTTGGAGCGGGATGTGTGCCTGGTCCCGTCGGCCCGATCCATGCGAAATTCGACCTGGTGATACCCCAGCCGCAACTGCAGGTGGTCACCCAGGAGATAACCACCACCGAACTCGTATTCATCGCCACGAATGTTCCGCAGATCGGGCGCCACAGTGTCGTTCACGTTGATGCGG
Organism: Acidobacteriota bacterium; assembly: GCA_027295805.1. GTDB lineage: Bacteria > Acidobacteriota > Polarisedimenticolia > SMYD01 > SMYD01 > SMYD01. Next base: position 1,708 of record JAPUKF010000136.1, read on the forward strand.
CTCATCTTCCACATATAGACGTATTCGCCGTAGGCGAAAAAGTTCCTGGTACCCAGCCGCATTTCTCCCAGGACCCGCGGCCCGTCAGTGCGGCCGAATACGTCGCTCACTCTGAGGTCGGACCACTCCCAGCCGGCCCCGATAGCGAAGTAATTGTTTATGGAGACGGTATCCAGACGGTAGCGTGCATCGAAGGAGATGTAAGTCACATCGGCGGCCCCGGCCGCCACGTCGCCGGTCGCGGTGGGCAGGTATTGGCCCACGAACCCGAAGTGCTGAGGAAACCAGATAGCACCGCGGAACCCCAGATCGCCGGCATCATCCTCCTGCAGATCCAGCCCCCCGCCGGACATCCGGTACTCGCTGTTCCACCAGATCAGACCCGCCTCCCATTCCAGGGTCCCTGGCTGACGCCCGCTGCCGGGCGACTCGGGCGACGACCCCAAGCCTGCGGCGCGCAACTCCGGCGCCGACGCCAGCGCAGCAAGGATCAGGACCATGACAAGCGGAACAACTCGCGTCTTCATGCCGCTTCCTCCGCGTATTCAGGGTAGACTGGCCGCCGGGAGGTCGGGGCACCATGGCGGCATGGCTTATTAAATCAGAACCTGGCAAGTACAGTTGGGAGATGCTTGTCCGTGACAAGCGGACCTTCTGGGACGGCGTCCGCAATTATCAGGCCCGCAATAACATGCAGGCCATGAAGAAGGGCGACTTCTGCCTCTTCTACCACTCGGTGACCGGCAAGGAGGCCGTGGGCGTGGCCAGAGTGGTGCGCACGGCCTATCCCGATCCCACCACCGACGATGACCGCTGGGTGGTGGTGGATGTTGCGCCCTACAAGGCCATGAAAAAACCGGTCTCACTGGCCGCACTCCTCGCCGGGGCGCGGACCTGCAACATGGCGCTCTTCAAACAGAGCCGCCTCTCGGTCAGCTCGGTGAGCGAGAAGGAATTCAAGGCGGTCCTGAAGATGGGCGGGCTCTAGACCCCAGGTTCTCAGGCCTGGATCTTGAGGAAGCGGGCGCCCAGCAGGCCGAACACCAAGCCATATGC
>JAPUKF010000137.1 GCA_027295805.1 Acidobacteriota bacterium
GAACGGTTTATGAGGATCGATGTAGTGCACCCAGGCGAAGAATGGCTGATTCCGATCCTTCTTCATGAAGGTGATGGCTCGCGCGGTGATCGTCGCGTCCCACTCGGGTTGGTCATGGCTCATCCACCCCTTGCGCACTCCCTTGGCCGGGGGACCCTCGTCTCCCCACCATGAGCAGAACAGGGTCGCCAGGCCCCTGTTGGGTGCGTCACACATGTTGGACAGAAACGCGCCGGTATCGTAGCCGGCCGCGGACAGCCGCCGGGGCAGGGTCACGAACTGTTCATCCAGCTTGGCGCCATTGTTGCGGATCTGGTGGGTGCGGGGATGGAGGCCGGTCATCAGGGTCGTGAGGGATGGCCAGGTCAATCCCCTGGGAGCCTGCACGGAAGCAAATCGCACCCCCTGGCGGGCGAGGCCGTCAATATGGGGTGTTGTCCCCTCGGGGCCGCCGTAGCAGGTGAGGCGATCCACCCGCAGAGTGTCCACCGAGATGAGAAGAACATTGGGGCCTTGAGGTTCCGGGGGGCCGCAAGCCGCGGCCGCCAGAGCCACCGCGCATGCCATGGCGCCGAGAACGTACTTGCTCATGAATCTGTTTCTCCGCCTTCTATCCTCTGGAAAAAGTTCATCATGGTCGATGCCAGGGGTACCGAGCGCCAACGATAACGATCGTGGAACCCGGGCAGTTCCAGAAGCTCACGCTCCGACACGTAAAGATATCCGCTCGCGAGATTGTTTTCCGGCAGGGGCATCCTGCTGAACCGCGCTTCCGTGAACAGGATCACATGGGGAAGGCTGGCCAGGACCAGCGCGCCATCTCCCTTCTCGTGTCCGGCGGGACCGCGGCCCATGCGGGGCATCTCGCGGCGGCCGATGACTGCATGGTTGATTCCCCACATGTCAAGGGTAGGCCGCCCCGTATAATAAGGAATGGCTCCCGCCGGCCCCGTGGCCATGAGGGCATCCGCCGGCAGGTTCGTGTCGAACCAGGCTGCCGCCTGGCGCAGGATCTTGAGATCCATGCGGCGCTGCGCGGCGAAGTAGCGTGCCTGCCCGGATCCCATGGCCGCCCAGATCAGCATGCCGGCAGCCAGGGACAGGGCAAGCATCCGGCTCCGGTGGGGCTTGGCTCTGCTCAGACCGGCAAGAAGAACGGCCAGTCCGGTGCAGGCCAGGACGGCCACCAGCGGCAGGCTCCAGACTAGAAAGCGGAAGGTGGGTTTGAAGTCGCCTCCTTCCAGAACAACACCCGCCGTGGCAGCCAGCCAGACCATGCCGGTGAGGACGATGGTGCGCTGCGCAGGAGTCTCCCGCCGCAAGGTTGCCGGTGCCAGCAGGGCCAGGATCGCGAGGAGGATCCACGGCAGGGTATGTAGCCAGCCTGAGCCGACATAGAGCAGTCCGCGGAGAACCTGGTCCCAGCCACCTCCGGTCTTGGCGTAAAAAGTATGGGGCAGCCAGTCATGGTAGGTGAACAGGCGGAAGGCAAGGTGGGGGACCACGGGCACGGCGAACAGGGTGAGGGACATCACTTGGAAGCGCCCAGGGCGGCGGCGCAGGCGGGCCAGCCCCAGCCAGTCGGCCAGGATGATCACGGCGAAGACCAGGTACCCTTCGGGCCGGGTGAGAGCGCTCAACCCCAGAATCAGGGCGGAGAAAGGAATGGTCTTGCGCCCCGCAGCGAAGGCGACGATCTCGGTGGCACGGCGTGCCAGGGCCGCCGTGACCAAGGCGGCCATGAAGGTGGTCTCAAGTCCCTGGATGGCCTCCACCACGAAGAAGGAATTCGCGGCCAGCAGGCAGGCGGGAAGAGCCCACAGGAACGGGAAACGGGGCATGAGGGTCCGGGCCAGAAAGAACGTTGCCAACTGAGCGCCCATGGCGGCCATCAATCCCAGGTTGCGAGCGGCAATCTCGGGATTCAGACCGAGAGCCGTGGTGCCGGCCAGCAGCAGAGTCCAGAGGAAATTGGTGTAACCCTCCACCGGTTGCGGATCGCCCGCGTTGAAGACCAAGCCGTGCCCCGTGGCCAGATTGCGGGCGTAGCGGAAGGAGATGAAGGCGTCATCGGAGAGGCAGTCGGGGGCGAACGTGCCCAGAAGGGGGACAGCAGCAACGGCTGCGGCCAGAAGAAGGAGAGCGAGAGTGGCGGGTCGCACGGCGGGGGTTGAACGGCCTGTCAGGGTGTCGCCGGATCTGTGGCGGAGGTGGTGGTCGCAGGCAGGGCGGCGCCGGCCAGATACTTTTCCACGGCCGCTCGCACTGCCGGGTATTCCTTTCCCGAAGTCAAAAGGAGTTGGGCCTGCAGCGCGCTGCGGAGGGCCGGTTCATTGGCTGTGAAGACCTTGTCCAGGTAAGCCAGCGCCCCGGTCTCATCGTCTTTCATCAGGGCTGCCTGGGCAAGGCCGTAATAGATGGCCGGTTGCTCACCGCCGGTACGCAGCGCCGCCAGGAGTTCCTCATCAGCTCGCGCAGGGTCGCTCCGCGCCAGGGCCACTTGTCCCATGATGTAGTACGCCTGAGGGTCGTCGGGGGTGATGACCCGCACGCTCTCCACTTCGACGGCGGCCTCATCGTAGAGACCCAGGCGCAGGAACTGCTCCGCGATTGTGAGGGTCGCCCCGGGCTCGCTCACCTTGCCGGGCAGGGACTTGCGCCACGCGGCGCGCGCTTCGGGCAAGCGTCCCGCCTGGGCATGCAGATCCCCCATCTCCTTCTCCACGAGACGATCCTGAGGATCGATGAGCAGGGCCTCTTCCAGCAGAGTCAGCGCGCCCTCGGGTGAGTCGGTGGCCAGGGCAGCGCGGGAAAGAGTGCGGTAGGTCGTGCTGGACCCGGGTGAATGAGTGGCGGCTGCCGCCAGCAGACGCTGGGCTTCCTCCGGTTGGCCGGAGTCCAGGAAGATTTGACCCAGGGCCATATTCAGGGTCGCTGAGGTCGCTTGCCCCGATGCCGCGGCGCGGGCCGCAAGGATGGCTTGATCAGGATGACCTTCCATGAGCAGGTGCCGGGCCAGCCTGAGTTTGAAATCGATGCGCGTGCCTGCGGCGTCGGCAGCGCGTTGCCACGCGGCGGCCGATGGTCGCCCCAGTTCATCCTGCAGGCCCGCCAGGGCACTCCAGAGGTCGGCACAGGGGCCGGCTGCTGCGGCGATTCGCTGCAGAGCAAGGATGGCCTCGTCGGGTCGGCCCTGGCCACGCCGGATGGCGGCCTCCAGGCGGCCGGCCATGGGTGTGTTTCGCGCCGCCGCAGGCCACTCTGACAGGCTCGCAAGGGCTTCGTCGAAACGCTGCGCCGCCAGGAGCGCCGACGTGTGGCTGGAGGCGGCGAGGAGGGCGGCATGTTCCCTCTCGTCCAGGGCCAGGAACGGTTCAGGGCCCAGGTCGGGAGCGGCAGGCACGCCAGCTTCTCCGGCGACGGCGGCCTGAGGGACGCCGCCCCGGCGTACCTGGCGCAGAGGAGGGAGGTGGTAGCTGAAAAAGGGAATGTACGACTCGGAATACAGGGGACGATCCGGATCCCCTGACCCCTCGCCGGCGCGCAGGTAGGCAGCCTGGGAACGGCCGTCCAGAGGACCCCCGGCGCTTGTGAGGGCCAGGCCGGCGAGATCGGTGAGAGTTGGCGCCAGGTCCAGAAGGCTGACAGGTTGATCCAGCCTGCGTGGGTTCTCGTTTCCGGGCGCCTGGACCACCAGGGGAACATGCAGGACCGATGGTGAAAGGGTCTGCCCATGAGTTCTCTCGCCACCGTCACCCAGTGCCTCGCCATGATCGGCGGTCACCACGATCCAGGCGTCGGTCATCAGGCCGCGGTTGGACAGCCCGTCCAGAAAGGTGGCCAGGGCTGCGTCGGCGGCGGCGAGAGCCGCGTCATACCGCTCTTCAACGCTCCCGGAAGCGCCGCCGCCCAGGTAGGGGTAATGAGTGTCGTGGACATGAATCCAGGCGAACGTCGGCACCTTCCGGTGCAGGTCCAGGAACTCCAGGGCCTCGCTGAACAGGAACGGAGCGGACCGGGAGCGAGTATGGGAAGCGGAGGCCGGGTTGACCACCCGCCGGAAGCCTTCGTTCAGGCCACTGGTTTCGTCAATGAAGGGAGCGTTGACGAACATTCCTGTGGCCCAGCCTCCTGCCAGGAGCCGGGTCGCCAGGCGGGGCGAATCACCTGAGAGGATGGACCCCTCGTCATCAACAATGCCGACTGAGGAGGGCACTCGGCCGGTCAGCATGCCGGCCAGGGCGGGCATGGTCAGAGGAGCCGGCGTCCAGGCCTCGGTGAGAACGGTGCCACCGGCGGCCATCTGGTCCAGGCGGGGCATGATGGAGGTGCTGGCGCCATATGCCACAAGGCGATCGGCGCGCACACTGTCGATGGTGATGAGAATCATGCGCTGGTCGGAGTCGGCGGGGACACAGGCGACCATGAGGAGTAGAAAAATCACCAGGAGCAGGGCGAGCCCTCCTGGATGCCTGCCGAATCCCGGACTGCGGGTGTCTTCCATGGGGCGGGAACTATAACATAAGACTTGTGACCTCATACTCGCGCTGCAAGTGCCATCCGGCCTCTCTGGGGCTCTCGATTCTCCTGGTGGCAGCCGCCGCCTGCGGGCCGGGGGAACGGCCTCCGTCGGTGGTGATCGTGGTCGTCGATTCCCTGCGGGCGGATCATCTGCATCACGCCGGTGACCCGCGGGATCTCAGCCCGCGCCTGGATGCACTGGCGGCGCAGGCGACACGCTTCAGCCAGGCCGGTGCCTCGGCCCCCTGGACCACCCCGTCGGTCATGACACTCTTCACGGGTCTCACGCCTGGGTCCCACCATGTGGATCTCAACGACAGGGCGCTGGATGCTGCGGTCCCAACACTGGCAGAGCGCTTCCAGGAGGCGGGATATCGCACGGCTGCCGTCATGCCGGCTCTGACCCTGGCGGATCACTTCGGCTTTGACCGGGGCTTCGACGACTTCATCTTCGCCACCCAGGGACATAGCAATGTGTCCGGCCCCTGGTCCATCAGTCATGCCATCGAGTTTCTGCGTGGCCACAGGGACGAGCCGGTTTTTCTCTACGTGCACCTCTGGGATGTTCACTACAATTACAATCCTCCTGTGCCGCACTCCATTCGCTTCCAGGCCGGGCGGCCGGCGGGACCGGGTGAGAGCGACGACATCACCGCGCTCACGGGACCGGGTCATCATGCCGCCTCCCTGTCCCCTGAGCGGGTTGCCTGGCTGGAGGGGCAGTATGCCGGCGAGATCCTGTTCACCGATGAGCAGGTGGGGCGTCTGCTGGACGAGTTGGATCGCCTGGGCCGCACGGATGACACCGTTGTCGTGGTGACCTCCGATCATGGAGAAGCCTTCCTGGAGCACCGGGTCATGGGGCACACGGTTCACCTGTACGATGAGATGACTCATGTGCCCCTCATGGTGCGCTGGCCGGGGCAGGTTGCGGCGGGGCGGGTCGTGGCTGAGCAGGTGGGGTTGGTGGACATGATGCCGACGCTTCTCGATCTGGTTGGCATTCCCTTCGCTCCCCATCTGTTTGAAGGCCGCAGCCTGGCTCCCCTCCTGCGCTCAGCGCGCCCCGAAGAAGAAGGACCTCCCGTCCTGCTGGGCACATCACGGCAGACCATGAAACGCGGCCTGCGCACGCCGGCCTGGTCCTACCAGGTGGATCTGGTCACGGGTGAGGACGAGTTGTACGACCTGGCTGCCGACCCCGCTCAGCGGGAGAATCTGGCGGACTCCCTTACCGGCGAAGCCTCGGTCTGGCGCCGGCGGCTCTGTGACCGGCTGGCGCAGCGGCTCCCTGGAGGCGAGGTCGGCATCGATCCGCTGCCCGCTGATCTGCAGGAGAGTCTGGCAGCCGGACTGCGGACGCTGGGATATGTCAGTCCTGCCGGCTCTCAAGGCGGCCGCCAGAGTGATCCGGTGGCGGAGCGGCGGACGATCTTGCAGGCAGCCGGCTGTCCCGTCGGCCTCGCTTCCCGCCCCTGAAGATCAGGGGCGACGGGATCGGGGTCGGAAGAGCAACCACAAGATCAGGCCCAGGGCGGCAGCGGTGAAGGCCAGGAGAGACCAGCGCGATCGTGCCACACTCAGCGCCGGTGAAGACCATCTCAGGTTCAGGCCTGAGCCCTGCAGCGGCAGGGTCAGGACATCGGTGGCGGCATCATAGGTCCAGCGCACAGGTGCGCCGGAGTCGATGGCCGTGACTACGGCCGGCTCTCCGCCGGCCCTTTCCAGGCGGAGTTCGCCACTCCGGCCTCGACCCCGCAAGGTCAATCCGTGGGCGTCCACCAGCAGCCGTTCGACCCTGTACCGGCCGCGGCCGCTGAGGAAGCCACGTTCGGTTTCCGCGCGCAGGCGTGCTGCCGGGATGCCCTCGGGCGGCAAGTTGCGCAGAAGGAGGATGGCGTTGGTGAACACGACGGGCTCACCGCGGACATCCCAGACCTCTGCGCGCACGGCCTGTGCAACCGCGGGCAGATCGGCTTTCAGGTGAACCCGGCCCGCCGCATTGATGGGCACCGTGCTGTGCACGCGTCCGTCCAGCACCAGGTCCACCCGGCCACCTGCGGGCAATTCCTCCCCATCCAGGACCACGGTGTGGATCCGGGCCGGGCCGATGACGACGGCACCCGGGCCATGAACCTGATCCATGTCCAGGCGCAGGGCGCCATGAAAGAGAAGAGGATCACCGAAGACGAGACGGCCGGCAAGCAGAGCGTCGATGAGACTGTCCCTTGATGAAGGATCGACATCGGGACTGTCGTTGATGCCACCGAACCACCCCAGCCAGGTGGCGAAGTTGTTCTCGTCACGGGTGAAGCCGTTGCCCCGGCCCGCGCCGTGGGCATCGGTGACGCCAATGCCGCTGGCGGGGATCCCTTCCGCCAGGGCCCGATCCCAGAAGGCCAGGTGCTGCCGCAGATCGGCGCCGCCGCGAAAGCGATAGCCGGCCTCCAGAAGGTCGGCTCCGAAGAGGCGATGCCGGAACTGGTCCTCCAGGTGCTGGGGAGAGTAGGGGACGCCGAACCCCAGGGGATGGTTCAGCGAAAGAGCCCCATGGCGGCGACGCGTCTCATCCCGGGCGGCGGCCACGTAGTTTTCCTGCGTGAGGGTGGCGTAGTCCAGCAGGAAGCGCTGAGGCGTGTAGCTATTGAAGTGGGGGATGTAATAAGAAATTTCGGCGTTGACATGACTTGCCATGGCCGGGTAGAAGTTGGTCCACGATTCCTGTAGAGCCAGCAGGGGGTCGCCGCTGACGGCCACCTCGATCTCAAGGTTGTCCATGTCCCAGCGGGCGGCCCCCTCATGGACCGTGATGCCGAACTGAATTCCTGTCAGGGCATTGTCCAGACCTTCGGGGAACAGGGTTCGGGCATGTGAAGTGACCGGGATGACGAGGCGGGTCCAGCGGCCGGGCTCGATGGTGACCAGCGAAGTCTCCGTGGGAGACAAGGGGGAGGGCATGACGACCTGGCGAGGGGCGCCCGAGCCGGGCAGGGTCTCGACGCGATATAGAAGCCGGCGATGGACCCTGGGCTGGTCCGAGAGCTCAAGCTCGATGGTGAATTCCGAGCCGAATGGATTGTCCAGATCAGGAAAGAGATCCAGCGCCAGTGAGAGGTTCTGCGCCAGTGATCGGATGTGATGCCCGCGGTTGGCGCGAAAAGCCCAGGCGGCGACGGGCGGATTGCCACCGCCGGGGCTGCTGCGCCGGGCGCTGATCTCAAGGCTGCGGGCGCCTTGGGTGGCGCGCCGGTCCGACGGGGCGACCGTTGCCTTTAGACCGGGGTCCAGGCGACGGGGAACCATCAGCCAGGTGGACAGGTCCATGTCGTCCTCGAAGCTGTAGGCGCGGGGATAGTCCGTGCCACTGACGCGCCAGTCGTGCTCCGTCCAGAAGACAGCGTCATAACCTGAGCGGGACATGAGATCCATTTGGGTGTCGACGCTGGCCGTCCCCTCGGAGAGGGAGGCATGGGTATGCAGGGCCACCATGACGGGCCGCGGCATCCCGCGGTGGACGGCTGTGTTGTTCCCTTCGCGGATCTCCTGCACGTCATCGCGGGGGTCGATCTCGATGAAATATTCGCCGACAGGAGCTTCAAGTTGAAACAGCAGTTCAGTCTGGCCGCCGGGGTCCAGCGGCGGCAGGTCCTGCTCGAGCATCAGGCCGTCGCTCCGGGCCGGGATGTCCACGTGGGCCAGGCGCGGGTCATCCAGGGAGATGGTGACCTGGCCGGCCTCTGAGAGTTCGTCGGGCAACGCGCCGGCGTCACCGCTGCGGAAATAGCGCGTGACCCACCAGTTGCCGATGTAGACATGACGGACATTGGCGGCGCCGGAGAGAATCGGGTCCGCCAGGGTGAAGGAGCTCGGGGTCACCGCCGCCGGCAGGGTCAGATCCAAGCCGCCGCCGGCTTGTCCGGTGGCGGCCTGCCAGCGAATCCAGTCCTGGTCGCGGACCAGCATGCCGGGAAGAGTCGCGCCCACGGGAGTGACGGCGATCCCGCTCAGCGGCAGACCGTCGCCATCCTCCAGGCGCAGACGCCCGGCGAAGAAATCACTGTCGCTGTTCCCGCGCCAGCGCACGCGCAGGCGCCAGCCCTCGGCGGAGGGCTCGGGCCAGATCACCAGGGCCCGTTCCCCAGGCAGGATCTTGTGGTGAGGGTAGGCGGGAGCCGTGGCCCCAGGAGCCTGCAGGGGTGGACGGTCTGTCAGGCGCACCGAGGTGGCGCCGGATGGGCGCGAACCGCGGTTGCTGACCACGACGCGGACTTCAAGGCCATCGCTCGTGCTCTGGAACCCGGCGGGGTCGGCGACCAGGTCCGGCGCGCCGGGGGGCAGATCGGGGCCACGCTCACCGGCGGTAGCCCATGGAAGGGCAAGGAGCAGGAGGACAGATGGCCAGCCGGCACGCAACCGGGTGGTGATCCTGGATGGTTTGTTGGCCACGGCGGTGGATCTTACCAGAAGCCGGGTATTTATCGATTTGCGGCACGGATACAGCAAGGCAAACCGCAAAACACGGTTTTCCATTGACTGGTTTTCCCCTTCGCCTTATATGTTAGGCCTTCCGCCGGCAATGGTTGAGGCAGGAATCCCCGGGTTGCGCCTCGAAACGGGTTCGGGTCAGGCGGTAAGGAATGTTGTGGGTTAGGGGGAGAATCATATGATCCACCTTGAGGTGAGAGGTCGGCGGCCTTTAAAAGGTCATCTTTTCAAGGGAATTCTGATTCTCGCGGCCTTCTCGGCCCTGGCCGTCACCACAGGCTGGGCCGGTCGGGCCGAGGTGAGATCAAGGCAAGGAGGCACTGAGGATCTCTTCAGTACCAGCATCATGCCGGCCCCGCGCCAACCTGTCCCATCCGGTGGCCGGGTTGACCTCCCGGTCCTGTACGAGCGCGGGCTGAAGCCTCTTTTCCCCGCCTGGCCGGCTGTCAATCGCCGGGCACTCTTCTCCTCCGCGGAATATCTGCCCACAGTGAACGGGGTGATCGATCTGCGCCGTCCGCTCCCAGGCAGCCTTGGCGCAGGCCTCAGCCGGGCTTTCGGGGACCGCGGGGCGACCCTTCTGGTGGTGACCGACGGTCTCCCCGGCGAGAAAGTAGGCCGGGCTCTGGGCACCGGAGGTGGCCGGCTGGTCGCGCCCTTCGGGCCCAACGCCTGGATTGTCCAGGCAAACGATGCGCGTGCTCTGAGTGGCCTGGCGAGTCATCCCGGTGTTCTGAGCGTCTTGCCGTTCGGGCCGGAGCTGATTGTGGACCGGCGGATTGGCCAGATCCCGGTGATCAGCCAGGAGGAAGCCCGGCGTTCCGACCTGCCCCTGCGGGCCGGCGTTCTGCCCGGGTCCGACCCCGAGGCGGTGGCTGCCGATCTTTCGGCCTTCGGGGCCACCATCAGCGAGATCCAGCAGGC
>JAPUKF010000138.1 GCA_027295805.1 Acidobacteriota bacterium
AACTCTACGCCAACAATTACCATCCAGAGCGCAGCCCCGATCTCATGCTGCAGATGAAACCCGGCATCCTGCCGTTCGCCGACCACGGAACCAGCCATGGCACACCCTACCCCTACGATACCCACGTCCCCTTTCTCCTGCTGGTGCCCGGTTACGGTTCGGGCCGCGTCACGGACAAGATTCAGACCGTCGATGTGGCTCCTACTCTCGCGGACCTGGCGGGACTCACAGTGCCTGCCGGCCTGGATGGGCATTCGCAAACCGGCACGCTGCAATCTTTTTTGCATTAAGCGTGCCTGCGCATCGGTTTGTTTGCTCCCAAGGCCGGTACCTACCGGCCCGTTTGCATCCATCACAATCAGGAATAGCTTTTTCTATGCTGAAGGGGTCGTTCCGCCGCGGCATGGAAGGCGACAGTCCCCGGGATATTGATGCAACCAAATGCGATAAGAACATGCGGGGCCGTTGCGGTCCTGGCTGCCGGCATGGTCCTGTCTGCCGGAGCCGCGGTGCTGACCACAATCACGGTGGATGGGGATATGAGTGACTGGGGAGCCGTCCTCTCCGACCCGATACAGACATCGTTCGATGGGCCGGGCGGGACCCTGCCGGACCTGGATGCGCCCGTGCAATCCACCGGCAGGGATCTGTCGGCCTTCGCATGGACCTACGACGCCGACTACTTCTACATCTACACCAGCCGCGCGGGCAGTTCCAAGAACCGGCAGATGTTCTGGTATTACCTTGACTTCAACTCCGACGGACTCATGAGCACCGGTGAACCTGTGTTCCATGTCTCCTGGTGGGGCAACACCGGCAAGACCGACACCTACCTGTACCAGTACAGCGCCGCCGCCCCGGGTGGCGACCCCATGGCCGACGCCATGGGCCAGGCTGACGGCTGGACCATGCCGGGGGAGATCACGGGCGGCACCCTGCTGGAAAAGGCGCGCGGCGGTTCCGGTTCAGGAACCGAGATGGAAGCTCGCATCTCCTGGTCCCAGCTTGGCGTGCTGCCGGGCGCAACGTTTCTGTTTCACGTGGCATCTTCCAACAGCGCCAACCTGCCCGGTCAGATCGATGACAACATGGGAGGCTCCGGCGGACTCATCGGGTCGACATTTCTGGCCGGGGTCATCATCCAGCCGGACAGGAGCCGCACCATCCTCTCCGCCGGCACGGCTGCCCTGGCCCATACCATCACCAACACGGGACAGGGCACCGACACGTTCAACCTGAGCCATGCATCCACAGGCGATTTCGCGCCATCCGCTGTGTCCTATTACCAGGACCTGGATGCCGACGGCCTGCCCGGCCCAGGCGACCTTCTTCTCACCGACACAGACGGTGACGGCATCGTGGATACGGGCCCCCTGGCCACGGCGGTACCCTTCAACCTCCTGGTGGTCATCACGGCCCCCGGCGGGCTCAGCGAAAGCGATCAAGCCATCGTGACCGTCACCGCCACATCTTCGGCGAGTCCACTCACCACTGACAGCGTTGCCGACACGCTCACGGTGTCCACTGCCGACATGACTCTGATCAAATCGGTCAACACGGCTGCCACTGTGCCCGGGAACCTGCTCACCTATACCGTCGTCTACACCAGCGCCGGCTCCACCGACGCATACAACGCCATCATCATCGATCCGATCCCCGCCGCCACGGCTTATGTGCCCGGTTCAGCCCTGGGAGCCGGAACGACCATCGCCTTCAGCCACGATGGGGGCATCACCTATGACCTCTCGGAGGCAGCCCCGGTGACCCACCTTCGCTGGACCGTTGCGGCTCCCCTGGCTCCCGGCGATTCCGGCACTCTCTCGTTCCAGGCCCAGGTCCGGTAGGCAGGCGAACCTTCCCCTGCCGCCGGTCGTTCATCCCATTGGGCCATGGGCCCCGATGTGCGAAACTGGGTCCAGGAGGATTGAGTGAATCACCAACCATCGCGTCCGGCAAGCCTGCAAATAGCGGCGGCCATCATGCTGGCAGTGGTCCTGGCCCTTCTCCCCACCCTGACCCACGGCGCCCGGGCCCGGCGCCTGGAGTTGCGGCCACTGGAACTGGAACTGGCGGGGCCGCCGGTGGCCGTCATCCCGGGCGATCTCGACGGCGATGGGCGCATGGATCTCTTCATCGTCACGGCCTACACCTTCTGGGGTGAGACCGGTTCCCACCATACCGAGATGGTGGACGGCCGTATGTGGGAAATGGTCTCGGTCATCCCCACCCTGAAGGATCGGCGCGAAATGCAGCTTTACCTGGCCCAAGCAGATGGCACCTACCTCCCTGCCGCTCCCGCCCAGGCCCTGCCGTTCTCCATACTCGCCTTCGACCGGGGACCATCTGACCATCCCATCGTGGCCCTGACCCATGATGGGCTGGCGGAAGTTCTCTTTGACCCTCAGTCCCCCTCAGAGCCGCTTTCTTTTTCAGCTCTGATCCAAAAGCCGCCGGTTTTTTCAGGATCCAAAGCGCTGCTGCCCGGCTACCGTTTCACGCAGGATGTGGACGGCGACGGGCAGGTGGATATTCTGTTGCCGGCAAACGACGGCCTGTCGATCTACCTTTCACGGGGTCCGGAGCTGGTCCCAGCGGGCCCCCCTCTCCTTCTCCCCGGCGACCGTACAGGCAAGGACGGTATTGTCTGGCGCAGCTATCCCCTGCCGGAGGTGGAGGATATCAATGGCGACGGCTTGCCCGATCTCGTGATTTACCATCCGGGAGGTCGCCTCCGACTGGCTGAATTTGAGCGCCGTCCGGAGCTGGGAGCCATCTCGGTCCTGCACGGCCTGGGAGATGGAAAGTTCGGCCCCGCCCGCCGGGTGCATAGCGCACCTGCCAGCGACCTGAATGATCTGGGCGCCAGGGAGGCCCTGGATCTTCTCTTTCTCCGGCAGGAACTGCCCGGCACTCTGGCTCATTTCGGGGACCTGGATGGTGACGGTCACGCCGAAGTGGCGACTTACGAAGAATGGGAAGAGCCGGGGGAGCAGGGTTTTCGCAAGGAGATGAAAGCCGCGAAGCGCCCCCAATACACTTACCGCTTCTACCGTGTCGCGGACAATCTCCAGATCCAACGGGAGCCGTACCTGACTCTCTCCGCCCAGGGATACCCCTTTACTTTCGACTGGCTGGGAGAGTCGCCCGGCGGCTTCGTCGATCTGGATGGTGACGGGAAAAAGGACCTGGTCACCGTGGACCTCGATTTTTCGCTCTGGCAGATCGCTAAAATTCTGGTTGCCAAGAGCATCGGGGTCGGCTTGGATTTTCATGTCTGGGCTCAACAGCAGGACGGCTCGTTCCAGGAGGTAACGGACAGCCGCCTGCGTGGCAAGATCAAGATCAACCTCCGTCACATGCGTCTTGTTGAATTCGCCCAGTTCGCAGGCGATTTCGATGGTGACGGGCGCACGGACTTCGTGCATCTCGGTGGCGGCCGCAAGGTGAACATCCATGCAGGGCAGAACGGTTCCCATTATCCCGCCAAACCCGATCTCACCATCACGTTGACGCGGTCGCCCGACGACACCGGATTGATCCAGGCGCCCGACCTGGATGGCGATGGACGCTCCGACCTCATGGTGGTCACGCTGCTCAACCCCGATGAAGAGGGTGAGACACGGCCAACCCGCCTGGAACTCTATTTGACGGCAAATGCGCCATGAAGACCACCCTTCTGCGCGGATACTGCCTTCTGCCGCCCGTATGCGCCGTCATCCTCATGGCCGTGCCCATGGTGCAGGCAGGCAAGGAATCGCCCGACGCCTGCCCGTCGCCGCAAACTCGTATCCAGAAAGATGCCCGATCCACCGCCGTGCTGATCCCCCTCCCGGGCAGACCCGTGAGCTACGCCCTGCCGCGCGGAAGTGACGGGACGCGCCAGATCATGCTCCTCATGGTCCCGGACCATGAGAAAACCGAGCCGGACGATTTTGCGAAAGAACGGGTGCTCCAGGCGCTGGCCGTGGGCGAGTTCGAGGAACTGTTCGCGGGACAGGAGAGCATCGATATTGACGGGGGCCGCATGCAGATCCAGGTCCCGAACACAAACTCCAGCGACAGGCCCTACACCGAAGCCATCGTCACCGCCCTCAAGGCAGCCGGAATCAACCTGGGGTCCGGCTTCGCCGGGAACTCCCCCTGCCCTCCCCTGGAGCCTGTCGCCGGTCCCGCTCTCTACCGCCTGCAGCCCCACACTCAACCGGGATGGACGCTGGTCCAGAACCTGCCAGCCGGGGACGCCACCGCCATAGGAGCCCTGGACCTGGACGGGGATGGCCAGGATGAACTCCTCCTGGAGAGCGAGGGGCGCCTGTTCCGGATCCAGGCCGGGGATGACGGCCGTTACGCAGGACTACCCATCCTTCTGTTCACGGACCCGGACCTGCGCCTGCGTGCCGATGAACCCCGCGAAGTCCATTTCCCTCCCGAACCGGTGGCTGTGCGCTCTCCTCTCGACGACGACAATCAAATAGGGCCCCTGGGTGACCGGCAGGGCCCTGCTTTCGCCGACCTTGCCGGGAGGCTGAATCCACTGCACATGAGAGTCACCTCCCTGGGCCTCCTCAAGATCTACGTGCCCGGGGCAAGCGGCGAAAGCTGGCTGCTGCAGAGCCGGATCACCCTGCCCACACGCGGTCTTCCTCTGGATTCCATGCTGCTCCTGGCGGGCCCTGAAGTGCGCACGGTCGGCAGAAACCGCAAGGGGAACTTGCTGCTGGCCGCGGGACCGGTGCCCTACGGTGACCAGCGGCTCCTGACGACCATCATCGAACTTGACGCTTTCGAGTCACCTCGCGTCCAGGAGATCTGGTCACGCTTGCCCAGGGGCGAGATGGTGGTTCAGAGCGGGTACATGACCCTGGACGGCGAGCCGTTCCTCTGGGTCAAGACCGACAACGAGAGCGAAGTACAACTCTTCGGCGACAGCGAGGCCCTGCGCATATTCCCATTGACCCAGGACCCATCCAGAGCAGGAGTCCAGCCGATCCTCAGCTTCAACAAGATGAAAGGCCTGCACGAGACCCGCATGAAGTACGGGCAAGACGTCAATGGTGACGGACGGGACGACCTGGTTTTCATCGGCCGTGATGAGGGTGTCCTCGTCATCGGGAGCTATCTCCAGACCCGGGACGGCAAGTTCAAGCGATCCGTGAACCTGCAGAAAATTGGAGAGGATGAAAAACCTCTCGCCTTCGGCGTGGACCTGGACGGCGACAACCTTCCCGATCTTGTGACCTCAACAGGCCAGGAGGTGCGCATCCATGCAGGTGTACCAGCGGCGGTCAAGGGAAAGAACCTGACCCTGGTCACTCCCGACCCTGTCTGGCGCGCGGCCCGGCGGCGGTCTTCGGCAGAAGCCCGCGAGCAGGTCAATTGCCGGGACCTGCCGGTCTTTTCCGACCTGGATGGAGACGGGCGCAGCGAGAGAGTTTGTAGCGGGGTTGACGGCTATGGGCGTCCCTTCTTCAAGATCCTGAAGTTCACTCCTTCCCCGGAGTCTTCGGGTCTTCCAGCAGGCCTTTCTCCCGCAGCCACTGCTCGTTGAGTTTGGAAAGGTAGCGTTCACCTGAATCGGGGAACAGGCAGACCACCAGCGCCTTGGAGTCCAGCGAGCGCGCAACCTGCCGCGCGGCCGCAGCAGTGCAACCGCTGGAGGAACCGCAGAAAATCCCCTCCGTGCGGGCCAGTTCCATGGTCGTCTGGTACCCGGTGCGGTCGTCGATGGTCATGACCTGGTCGATGTAATCCCACCAGACACATCCCGGCACAAAATCTTCCCCGATGCCGTCCACCAGGTAGGGATGGATCTCCTCCGCTGGCGGCAGGACTTTGTGTTCTTTGTAATGGCTATAAACGCTGCCCTCGGTGTCAACTCCAATGACCTGGATGTCCGGGTTCTTCTCCTTGAGAAACCTACCGGTACCGCTGATGGTTCCTCCCGTGCCCATCCCCACGACCCAGTGGGTAATGGTGCCATCGGTCTGGCGCCAGATTTCGGGACCCGTCGTCCGATAGTGAGCCATGGGATTGGCCTGGTTATGGTACTGGTAAGGCAGGTAAGCCCCGTCCTCATCCCGGATACGCTCGGCGACCTTGTAATAGGAACGGGGATCTTCCGGCGGGACATTGGTGGGGCAGACGATCACTTTCGCACCGAACGCATTCAGCAGCGCAATTTTCTCGGCGGGAACTTTATCGGGGACCGTGCAGATCAGGCGATAGCCCTTGAGGCCGGCCGCCATGGCCAGGCCCACGCCGGTATTACCGGATGTGGGTTCAACGATGGTCCCGCCCGGCTCGAGCAATCCCTCCGCCTCCCCGGCTTCGATGAGAGCCGTCCCGATGCGGTCCTTGACGCTTGAACCTGGATTGAAGGCTTCCAGCTTGGCGGCCAGGGTCGCTTCCCCTGTGAAAAAGCGCTGCAGGCGCACCAGTGGTGTGTTTCCCATTGTGGCCA
>JAPUKF010000139.1 GCA_027295805.1 Acidobacteriota bacterium
TCTGGCCGCCTGCGAAGGCGCCCTGCTGGTGGTGGACGCCAGCCAGGGGGTCGAAGCCCAGACCCTGGCCAACGCCTATATGGCCGTGGAGAACGACCTCCACCTGCTGTCGGTGATCAACAAGATCGATCTGCCGTCGGCCGAGCCCGACCGGGTGGCCGAGCAGATCGAGGAGATCGTCGGCCTGCCCGGCGAAGAGGCCATTCTCACCTCGGCCAAGGACGGCACCGGCATCGATGAGATCCTGGAGGCCATCGTCGAACGCATCCCGGCGCCGGCGGGCGATGCGAATGCACCCTTGAAAGCGATGGTCTTCGACTCGTGGTACGACCCGTATCGCGGCGTCATCGTCCTGGTGCGGGTTATCGACGGCCGTCTGAGCCGCGGCCTGAAAGTGCGTTTCATGGCCACCGGCAAACTTCATGACGTGGAAGAGGTCGGTCGCTTCACTCCCAAGGCCACACCCTGCGAAGAGCTGGGAGCCGGCGAGGTGGGCTTCGTCATTGCCGGGATCAAGATCGTCGCCGAAACGCGCATTGGCGACACACTGACCGAGAACGCGCGCCCCACCGCCGAGCCGTTTCCCGGGTTCCTGCCGGCGCGCCAGCTCGTGTTCGCCGGTCTCTACCCCATCGATTCGGCCGACTACACCGACCTGCGCGACGCTCTGGACAAGCTGCGCCTCAACGATTCGTCGTTCACGTACGAGCCGGAGACGTCCACGGCCCTGGGCTTCGGGTTCCGCTGCGGTTTTCTGGGCCGGCTGCACATGGACATCATCCAGTCCCGTCTCGAGCGGGAATTCGACATGAACCTCATCATCACCTCCCCGGGAGTGTCTTACCGCGTCACCACCAAGGACGGGAAGGTCACCGAGATCCACTCGCCGGCGGCCCTGCCGGTGCAGCAGAAGATCGACAGCATCGAAGAGCCGTACATCGAGGCCACCATCGTTACGCCGCCCGACTACGTCGGTGGCGTTCTCAAGAGCCTGGAAGAGCGCCGGGGCACGCAGAAAGAGCTGAAGTACCTGCACGCCAACCGGGTCCTGATCACCTATGAGATGCCTCTCAACGAGGTGGTCATGGATCTCCACGATCGCCTCAAGTCGGTCTCCAAGGGATACGCCTCCCTGGATTACCACGTGGCGGGATGGTGGAAGAGCGACCTGGTCAAGCTGGACCTTCTGGTCAACGGCGAAGCGGTGGACGCCCTTTCTCTCATCGTCCACCGGGAGAAGTCATTTCAACGCGGGCAGGATCTGGCCAGAAAGATGAAGGAACTGATCCCCCGCCAGCTCTACGAAGTCGCCATCCAGGCCGCCCTGGGCACCAAGGTCATCGCCCGCACCAACGTCAAAGCCATGCGCAAGAACGTTCTGGCCAAGTGCTACGGCGGCGACATCACGCGCAAGCGCAAGCTGCTGGAGAAGCAGAAAAAGGGCAAGAAGCGCATGAAGATGGTGGGTAAAGTCGAGATCCCCCAGGAAGCATTCCTGGCCCTTCTGAAGGTCGACTGAACCGATCACTATTTCGTACTTTCCGCCGTTTTCTTGAACCTCTCGCTCCCCGAACCTATATTCCACTCCGCCTGAGGAGCGGACCCGCATGCGGGTCCGGCAGATCGCGTCAAGCGACTAAGGGGAAAAGAGATGCGTCGATTGGGAAACAGCCGGGGTGAAGGCAGGATTGGCCTTTTCATCTCCCTGGTCATCTTGGTGGCCGGCGTCTACTCGGCCTATGTGCTCATTCCCATCAAGGTCAAGACGTACGAGTTCTATGACGCCATGCGCTCCGAGGCGCGCTTCGGTGCCGTGCGCAAGCGCGACAACGTGGTCCACGATCGACTCATGAAGAAAGCCCGTCAGTTGCAGATCCCCCTGAAGGCCGAGAACCTGGAGATCAAGCGGGACGGTGGCCAGTACATCGTCATCGCCCACTACACCATCCCGGTGGACCTGATGGTCTACAAGACCGACTGGGTCTATCACGAGAAAGCAACGGCTCCCCTTTTCTGACGCAACCCTGTTCTCTGAACGGAATGCCAGGCGAATCCATGGAAATAGCCAACGAATTTTTCACCGTTTCGCGGGTCTGCGAATTGACCGGTCTGGAGCCTGAACGTCTGGACGCGGTCGAGGCCACGTTCAGCGACTATCTGAATATCCGGCGCACGCCGGCAGGCAACCGCCTGTTCACCGCTCGCGACGTGGATCACCTGCAGGAGATCCGCCGCCTGGTGGATGATGAAGGCCTCAGCCTGGACCAGGCCAAGGACTCTCTCTTTCCCCCTGAGCCTGCTCCGCCCAGCCCCACAGATACCCAGCCAATCTGGCAACAGGGTGGCGCAACGGCCGAGTCGGGGGTCGACGGCCCGGACATGCCCCTGGATACTCTGGCCGAGCATCAGGTTCCGCCCCTGCCGGTGGAGCCGACCGTTGATCTCCTCCTGGAGGCGGCGGAAGGTCTGGTGCAGGAGAATCTCAGGCTGCGCGAGGCCGTGGACAATCTGGGCGAGCGTTTCACCGAACTGGAGAAACGCGTGGGCGGCGGCTTCCTGCGCCGTCTGTTCGGCGGTCGCTAGCCGCTTCTATCCTTCCCGTCAGGGAAAGATCACTTCCAGTTCGCCGCTGCTGACCGACCCCAGGGCCACGCGCCGTGGCGTATTCAGGTCATCACCCAGGTAGATTTGACCATCAGCGGCCCAGGCCAGAGGTGACCATCCTTCAGGGAAGGCAAGGACCTGACCGCCCGGGGTCAGGATCGACGTCGTGCAAAGACGCGGCGCCTCGGTCACGGGACCAGACTCACAGGAGGCGGCCAGCACCGTGGTGCCATCGGGTGAGAGCAGCACCCGTCCCAGCCAGTGGTCCATGCTGGCCAGGATCTGATCCTCGCCGCTTTCCAGATCCCGGAGATGAACTTCACGGATGCGGGCACCCTCCCCTTCCGGCTCGCAAACGGCATAGGCCAGCCAGCGTTCATCAGCCGTCATGGAGACGTTGCCCCACCAGCAGGAGTCCTCGGTGATGATCTCCCGTTGACCACTCCCCGCATCCATGACAATGGCCGCTTCCGGCATGGTCTGGTCTCCTTTCATGGCCGGTCATCCCGAAATGCCTTGATCCGTCGGCTCAGGA
>JAPUKF010000014.1 GCA_027295805.1 Acidobacteriota bacterium
GAACAGGTCCCAGCAGAGGACGGCCTGGAAAGCGGCTTCTTCGTACTCCACCGCAGGGATATTCACAATCGGCCTGGCCGGTTTTTTCTTGCGTGGCGCGAACGACTGCTCCGGAGCAGTCACTTTCGCTTTCGGCCGAACCCGTTGATGGCGGCCCATGAGGCTTGCAGCGTAATCATCGACATGGACTTTGCAGCCCAGGCGGATGAAGAATTCGATGTTGGCGCCGCAGGTCATTCCCAGATCCAGCAGGCGGGGATGACCGACCTTTTTCAAGCGTCCGGTCAGTTCCTTGAGGGCGCGCCCGTAGTGGATGGCCGCATCCTGTCGCTGCCCTGAAACAGACTGGGAGGAGACCATTTTCTGCCACCAGGTCATGGTCCCCTCCCCGTGTTCGCTACCAATGACGTTCAGGAGCGGGCCGCAGCCCGTGAAGCACCGGGATCCAGGCTGTCTGTGATGACGGCAGCCTGAGTGACAGACTTGCCCTCCGGCTTCGCCCTGGCGGTGGTGTCCTTTCCGGACATGTCGACCGAACCCTTGAAACGAGCTCCATCGGCAATGATGATGCGAGGCGAGACGATATCGCCGATCACCCGGCCGGTTTCCGCCAGTTCCACGCGCTCTCCGGCATGTACGTTCCCGTTGACCTCACCGCGCACGATCACCGACTTGGCGCGAATCTCAGCCTGGATCCGCCCCTTGGGGCCGATGGTCAGGTTGTGCTCCTTGAGATCGATCTTGCCTTCGACGCGTCCCTCGATGGTCAGGTCCTCGTCACCGGTCAACTCACCACGGATACAGATGCTCTGGCCAATGTTCACTAGTCCCTCGTTATGAATTGCACCCGCTCTTGCGGGGGCGGCGACGAAATCCCGGCTGGGCGTGATGTTCTCATCACGTCCCTGGCTACGGGACGGTGTGGACGGGGTTTCGTTTTCCCTGCGGTTCCACATGCCTGCGGTCCTCCTTAGCAAAAGGTTTAGTCTAACACAAGTATAATCCTGCAAAACGAGAAGGCCAGTAATCTCGATTCTTTTTGCACTTCGCCCCCGGGAACCCCATATTGGCGCTATGGAAAACATCCCCATGCTCATGCCAATGCTCCTGGCCAGCGCCCTCATGGTGGTCGGCGTTTCGTTGGGATACATCCTTTCCCGGTTCTTTTCCTCTCCGGGACAGCGTTCACAGCAGCAGGGCTCGTCCGATAAAAACAACATGTCCAGCGATAGCGTGGAACTGCAGCGTTCCATGCGCCGCATGGAACAGGAAAACAACGAACTGACTCTGTTTTTCGTGACCTTTCCCGACCTCATCCGGCAACTGAATACCAACCGCACCAAACGCAACATCGCCCCCGTTCTGCTCAGACTGCTGGAAGTCATTTTCGAGCCAGGCCAGATCTGCATCTTCTACAAGGCCCAAAAAGGCGACTGTTTCAAGCTTGCTACCAGCAAGGGACTCCCCCGCGGCCTTGAGGAGGGGAGCGTCGTGGTGCGGTCCAACGAGGGGCGGGTCGGCTGGGTGGCCGAACATCAGATGGTCATGGATGCCCGCGACTTCACCACGTCATCCAAGGGCCATGGGGAAAGCGCAAAATTCGCAGAGCGCATCCAGATCGATCTCTGCGCCCCCATGGTGGATGTCGATGACCAGACGACCGTTGGAATCATCACCGTGGGCGCCCTGAGCCGCTCTCCCCGCAATGAGAAGAAGATGATCAAGATGGTCGCCGACCTGGGCTCCATGGGGATCAAGAATGCCGAATACCATCTGCGCATCCAGACATTGGCCAACGAAGATGGCCTGACCAGCCTCTACAATAAGAGGTACGGCACCAAGGAGCTCAGCCTGAACATCAACAGCGCCGAGCAGCGCAAACAGCCTCTGTCGGTCTTCCTGTTCGATATCGATCACTTCAAGAAATACAACGACACCCAGGGTCATCTGGCCGGCGATGAAATCCTGCGCCAGCTGGGGCGTCTCGTCAAAGCGGCCATTCGCGCCGATGACTTTGCCGTGCGCTTTGGTGGCGAGGAGTTTTTGATCGTGTTCCAGGACACGGACAAGGAGGGCGCGCTCATCGCAGCCGAGAAGATCAGGCGGCAGATTGAGAGCTTTCCCTTCGACAACAAGGATCAGCAGCCAGGCGGCAATCTGACCATCAGTGGCGGCGTGGCCTCATTCCCGCTTGATTCACGCAGTTCCACCGAGTTGGTCCGCCTTGCTGATGAGGCCCTGTACCTGGGCAAAAAGCAGGGGCGAAACCGGGTCATGGCCTGCCGTACTCCCTACCTTTCAGACGATCCTGATGCCGACAACGCCCAGCCCATGCAAACCGGCCGTTGAAGTCTCTCTGTCCGTGGTAATCTGGTCTACGCATGGTCACCTATTTCACCACCGTCCTGGGCAACGGGGAAATCTGCCCCATCAGTGAAATGGTCGGCCGGCGGCGGGTCCGCGCCATCGACCCTCGCTCCCGGGAAGGCAAGAAACTCCTGCGCTCCGGGCAGGTCACCATACAGGTGCGGGATGGCCGCTGCTTTTCCGGCATGCCAGTCATGGAAATCTTCGATAGATTAGTAGCCGATGTCCACCGCGAAGCGGTCGACCCTTCCACGGATCCCCGCGCGCGGGAAGAACTGGGACGTCTGGGAGAGACCCTCAGCGTCCAGCGAGCCGACTATTCCTGAGATGTGAAGCGGAGGCGCCGCACGGCGCTGTTGCCCGCTCTGTCCCGCGCCTCTACCACCACCACGTGAAGCCCTGCCGAGGCCGCGGGAAGAGCGACCCCGTACTCTTCTCTGGATGTGTCTTCCACGCCATCCAAGGGCAGGACCACGAACAGAAGACCATCATCCACAGCCATGCGCACGACCTGCGGCGGCCCGAGTCCATCCTCCACCGTGAATTGAAAGTGCCATCCTGACGCCGTCTGCTTCCAGGTCAGGGACTCGATCCGCGGCGGCGTCCTGTCCACTTCGAAACGGGAGGTCTCACGGCGGGTCGTGCGTGCACGCCGGGCCGTGTTGCCGGGACTGTCGCTCACTTCCACGGCAATCACATACCCGCCGTCAGCCAGGCGCCCTTCGGGAAAAACGAAAAACGAGTCATGGAGATCTTCCGCCAGAGGCAGGAATTCCGTCTCGCCATCCGCGCGCAGGAAGAGACGGGCCCGGAGCGGATCGTCGTCGGTATCCCGCGCCTCCCAGCGGACCGTCCGTTTCCCGGCTTGCCAGCTACGCCGTACCCGGGCCATGGGCTGGGGGAAGTTTGTCGGGCTGCCCGTCAGCGCCTGGGCTGCAGGGCTGCCCGCCGGCGCCGCCGATTGAGCAGGAGGCGGAGGCAGGAGATCCAGGACCACACCCGGCGGCAGGACTTCAGCCAGGGAGACCTGGGGCGGATGATTCATGGGCAGGTAGGACACCTGAACCCTGGCTACTTCGGGGGCAGGTCCTCGCCCCGTGGACTGAAGCCGCATTCGCCATTGCAGATAGCGACCGGGAGGCGCTGCAGGGGCGGACGCGCCGTCACGCCGCCAGGGCGACCAGGGGCTCCAGTGCACGTCAGGTCGCGCCGTGGGACCGCTGCGAAGAGCAATCTGAACAGCGTCCCGGCGCCCCTGGCGCAACCACCAGCGAGCGGCACCGCAGCGCGTCCCCATCCCTGCATCATGCACCGGCGAAACGGCCACGCCGGCGCGACCGGACCCATCCTCCAGA
>JAPUKF010000140.1 GCA_027295805.1 Acidobacteriota bacterium
AGGGTCCCGGCGGAAAGCCGCTCTTGATACAATGACCCAGGTGCCATGGTCCAGTGCCGGCCGCATGCTGGTGCCACGAACCCGAACCAATTGCCAGTCAAGGAGCCCCATGATCGTGTCGTCCTGTTCAGGCCGGCCGGCTGGGCGTGAGGCCGCGTGAGTTACAACCCTTCAATATCAACCAGGAGAGAATCGTGAAGTCTTTCTTTGCCCGTTTCGTTCGCTTGGCCGATGGCATCCTGCCCATCGGTGTGGCCGATGCCCATTGTGACATCCCCTGCGGTATCTACCACCCCCACGCCGCCTTGCAGGCTGCCGACACGGTGATCAAGATGACGAGCCTGATCAAGGACCTTGAAGAAATGGGTTCCTGTGACCTGACGGCCTGTCACGCCATGGCCCGGTACGTCATGATCAAGGAGGAGCACGCCAAGAAGGCGAAGGATGAGCTTCTCATTCTGTGGACCGATTACTTCAAGCCGGAGCATCTGGCCGCCCACCCCGGTCTCCATGAGAAAGTCTGGATGGCCTGCAAGCTGGGCTCGGCGTCCAAGCAGAACGTGGATCTGGCCAAAGCCCAGGAGTTCCAGGCCGCCATCGAAGAGATCAGCGCCATTTTCCACGAAACCAAGAAGAAGTAGTCCGCCTCGGCGGTACCTTTGGGAGGGTGTGTCATGCAGGTTTTTGAAGTGTCCGCCGGGCGATTTGTCCTCAGGCTGAGCCTGGGGGAAAAACTCATGGAGACCCTGCGCCGGTTCGTGGTGGAACGGCAAATCGGCGCAGGATTCATCCGTGGGCTGGGAGCTTCCCGGAGCGCCGAACTCGCCTATTACCTCATGGACGAGAAGCGGTATGATCCTATCCCGGTGGAAGGCTATACCGAGGTTGTCAGCTTGATGGGCAATGTCTCCTGGAAGGAAGACGGTGAGCCCCTGGTTCACGTCCACAGCGCCCTGAGCCGTCGCGACGGCAGCACCGTGGCCGGCCATGTTCTTGAGATTGAAGTGGGTGCCACCATTGAGATCGACCTGGAAGTTCTTCCCGGCCGGCTCAGCCGCAAACTGGACCCGGAGATCGGGCTGCCCCTGCTGGCCTGTCATGAGGGCGCCTGCTGAGTTCGGCCCGACGTCGATTCGCCGGGGCAACATGAAAGTTGACGGCAAGCCATGAAAGCGGTGGTGCTGGAGAAACAGGGCGGTCCCGTCAAGGTTGTCGATCGGCCATGCCCTGAACCCGGCCCCGGCGAGATCCTGGTGCGCGTGGGTGCCTGTGCCGTCTGCCGCACGGATCTTCATATCCTTGACGGAGATCTCATCGAACCGAAGCTGCCTTTGATTCTCGGCCATGAGATCATTGGCCGGATCGAGACGACTGGGAGCGGTGTGACCCAGGTCCGTCCGGGTGACCGGGTGGGCATCCCCTGGCTGGGGGGCACCTGTGGCACCTGTACCTTTTGCCGCGATGGGAAGGAAAACCTCTGTGACCGGCCCCGCTTCACCGGGTACAACGTCGACGGTGGCTTCGCCGATTTCACCGTGGCCGATGCGGGCTTCGTCTTCCCCATCCCCGCGGCTTATGCCGACATTTCCGCGGCACCGCTGCTCTGCGCCGGGTTCATCGGTTATCGCGCACTGCGCATGGCCGGAGACCCCCGCCGGCTGGGCCTCTACGGTTTCGGCGCGGCGGCGCATATCATCGCCCAGGTGGCTCGCCACGAGAGTCGGGAGGTCTTCGCGTTCACCCGCCCCGGCGATGCAGCCGGCCAGGCCTTTGCCCTCTCCCTGGGTGCCGTCTGGGCAGGGGACTCCGACCAGTCACCTCCCGAACCCCTGGATGCCGCCATCATCTTTGCCCCGGTGGGCTCCCTGGTTCCCCGGGCTCTCCAGGAGATCATCAAGGGTGGCGTGGTCGTCTGTGCCGGCATCCATATGAGCGAGATCCCCGCTTTCCCCTACATAGACCTCTGGGGTGAACGTGTCATCCGCTCGGTGGCCAATCTCACTCGCCAGGATGGCGAGGAGTTCCTCGCCCTGGCCCCCCAGATTCCGGTACGCACCCAGGTCGAAACCTTTCCTCTGGAGAGCGCCGGTGAGGCGCTGGAGCGGTTGCGTGCCGGCCGCGTCAAAGGTGCGGCAGTGCTGACTCCGGACGGCGACAGCGATTGAGCGGCGAAGTCGGGACCAGGTGCCGGTGCCCCCCGGAAGCTGCGGGCGGTCTACAATAGATCTTTCGAGAATTCCTGAACGAAATCCAGGCCCCCATGGGCCGCGGGACGCCTGACTGGGTTCTCCGGATGGGAGTCACAATGCAACGTAAAACCTGGCCTGTTCTCTTCCTGAGTTGTCTTGCCGCCTGTTCCAGTGGCGGCAGTTCGGATGTTCAAGTCGCTGTCGCTGCCACCACGGAAGAGAGCGCGCAGACGCGTCCTGCTGCCGCGCCGGTATCGACCCCCGGCGGCGTGACCATCAGTCACGGGCGCATGCCGGCGGAAGGGCTTCTCACAGGTGGCCAGATCACCCCGGAGCAGATGACGGCCCTGGCTGCGGAAGGCTACAAGACCTTCATCAATCTGCGTCCCGCCGACGAGGAAGGGACATCCTGGGAAGAAGATTTCGCCGGCCAGGCCGGGCTGCGGTTCGTGCGCATTCCGGTGGCTGGTCACGCCGATCTGAGCCACGAGAAGGTGGATCTTCTGACCCGGACCATGGAAGAGGGCCGCGGGGATGGCGGTGTGGTGCTCTACTGCGCCAGCAGCAACCGGGTCGGTGCCATGCTGGCCCTCAAGGCCCACTGGGTCGATGGGCTGCCGCCCCGGGAAGCCCTGGCTTTTGGCCGTGACGGGGGCATGACCCGCTCGGAGCCTGTGGTCAAGAAACTCCTCGGCCTGGGAGAATGATCGAGGAGAGTCCGTGACGGTCCAACCCCACCGCCTGGCGCTGGCCCTGGGTCCTCGGCTTCTGCGCACCACTCTCGCATCCTGGTTCGCCGGGCGTTCCGGGTGGAAGGTGGTGGCAACCGCTCAGGACTCCGTCGGAACTCTTGACCTGGTCCTGGAGATCGAACCGGATCTCCTGCTCCTGGGCCTGGAAGTCCCCGCCATGAGCGGGCTGGAGGTGGTCCGCCGCATCCGTAACCTGCATCCCCGCACCGAGATTGTGGTCCTGGCGGAACGCCACAATGAGGCTTATCCGCCCCAGGCGTTCGAGGCCGGGGCGCGGGGTTACGTGCATGGTGAAACGCCGCCGGCGGAGGTCGAGGCGG
>JAPUKF010000141.1 GCA_027295805.1 Acidobacteriota bacterium
GAGGGAGTTGCCGTCGTCGCCCGTGGAGAACAGATCCATGAGCCCGTCACCATTCACGTCGGCAGCGGCAGCGCCATAGGCCGCCAGACCCACGGTGGGATGCTCAAGCACCGGCGGATCCTCGGCGGCGAGCCCGGCCTCCCGGGCCACGTCCGTGAAGATATCCCGGGGAGCCACCATGGATTCCATTTCCGTGATGGTGAACCGATCCAGGGGCCAGGTCTCATCGGCACCCTGGGTGCCCGAGATCTCGGCCCAGCCCCGCAGCCACTCCCGGTGCCCGCCACGATCCCGCCCGACCATCCAGAAAGCCATACGTGCCGTGACTCGCTGGTCGTCGTCGGTAGCCTCCGACGTCTTGACCTTCAGGCGCATGTCTTCCAGGTCGGAAAAATGATCCAGCAGCCTCTCCAGAGAAGCCACGAAGGCATCCCGAGGCATGGGGATCGGTGCGGTCTCTAGATCCCAGCCATGAAGCAGCAGGCCAAACGGCTCCTGTTGCGGTGGCATGACCGCCACCGGGAAGGGCGTGCCCGTCACGGTCCCGGCGAAGCAGGCCTCGGTGCCGGTGCTGTCACCCAGCAGGATGGCCTGGGAACAATCGTGCAGGGCGTTGGCGAACGCCTCCGTGGGCTCTTCCATGGCGGCCATATCTTCTTCAAGGTCGCCGCTCTCCGAGCGGGTCCCTGCGTCCGGCATACGGACAAGCAGAGAAACCCCTGCCACCATGGCCAGAGCGGCCAGAATTCCCAGCATCAAGAAGACAAGACGGCGCATGCTCAGGGCGAGAATATCACGCCGGGAGCGGCGGCCTTTGTGCCGCTACCCGGCACGACGTAAGGCTCAGGTGAAGAGAACAACCGCCCAGACCACAGCGCCCTGGAGGAGCGCGATAAAGACCGCCGCTGAGCCCAAATCCTTGGCACGCCCGGCCAGCGTGTCCTTTTCGGTGCCGGTCCGATCCACCGCCGCCTCCAGCGCTGAGTTGAGCAGTTCCACAATGAGGATCAGGCCGAGACTGGCCAGGAGGAGAGACCGCCGCGCACCTGTCTCCCCCAGCCACCAGGCCACAGGGGCGAGCACGACAAAAAGAACAACCTCCTCACGAAATGCCTTCTCGTGGCGCCAGGCCGCGCGCAGGCCCTGCGTGGAGTTGCGGGTCGCCCGTGCCAGGCGGCCAGGGATGGATATCTTCCCGGAACTCATGCCGGGCCATTCTACAAGGTCTTGACCATGCGGCCGATTCCGGGCATCCTTTCCCGACCGATGAACGCACTCTCCTTCAGCCTGCTCTTCGCCGCCGCCGGCGTTGCTCTTATCCACACGCTGCTGGGCCCGGATCATTACCTGCCGTTCATCATGCTGGCCCGGGCACGGCGGTGGAGCGTGCGGCGGACCGCCTTCATCACCACCGTGTGTGGGCTGGGACATGTGGGCTCATCCCTGCTCCTGGGCACCCTCGGCATCGGCATGGGTCTGGCCGTTGGCGAGGTCCAGCGGCTTGAAAGCAGCCGTGGCAGCCTGGCCGCATGGGGCCTGATGGCTTTCGGCGTCGCCTATGCCATCTGGGGCCTGCGCAAGGGCATCCGGCGCGCGCGCGGGCTGGAGGCCCACAGCCACGGGGGCCATGTGCACCTGCACCGTGGTGGCACGCACAACCACAGCCACGACAGAGTCACCCGTGGTGACAACGCCACATTCTGGACCCTCTTCGCCATCTTCATCCTGGGGCCGTGCGAACCGCTGATCCCGTTGTTCATCCTGCCAGCGAGCCGCGGCGACTGGGGTCTGGCGGCCACCACGGCCGGCCTCTTCGGTATCGTGACCGTGGTCACCATGACCAGCATCACGCTCCTGGGCCTCAAGGGCCTGCAGCCGAAGATGTTCGCGCCGCTGGCACACTGGGACCATGCCCTCGCCGGCAGTGTCATCGCCTCTTCCGGCATGGCCATTCTCTTCCTGGGTCTCTAAGCACTCTCGGACACGACGCCCCATCGGCACAGCAACCGGTCAAGAGAGCCAACCTCGTCGGCCAGAAGCAGCACCGGCGGGCGCGGTGCCCCCGGCAGACCCAGGCGGAACAGGCGCACGCCATCCCGGGCGACACCGGACTCCCCCACCTGCGGTCTGTCCACCAGGGAGAATTCCGCTGCGGAGCCGGCGCTCGCCGGCAGCGATGCCAGGAAGGCCCATGCCGTCGCGGATGCCGGCAGGCCGGCATGGCAGGCGCGGTCCAGCAGACCCAGGGCCACCATGCCGGTGGTGAAACGCGGATTGATCTCCACCAGCGGCCGCAACTCTTCCGACCCTGAGCTACCGGTATAGGAAAAAGCATCCAGCCCGAAGGGTCCGGCGTAGCCTCTTCGCGCCAGCCAGCCGGCCGCGGTTGACGCGGCCTGACGAATGGCACCATCCCAGGGGCTGCCGGAAGAGCTGTGGCCCGAGGGGGTGAGTTCGCCGGCATTGCCCCGCCAGATCCCGGCCGGCGTGAGAAGCTGGCGAGTTGTGCCCAGAATGCGCGGTGTCCCGTCGCGCTCCAGATAGACCTGCACGGAGAGGTCCAGAAGTCGCCTGAGCCATGGCTCCAGAACGGCTCCGCCACGACGCGCCATGCGCTCCAGCCCGCGGCCGGCCGGCACCGGTCCGTCCCGTTCCAGGGGCATCCGTCCGCGGCCGGAGCTGCCGTGGCGTGGTTTGAGGATGGCACGTCCTCCGGTCCACTTCGGCCATCCCCGGATCTCGGTCAGCAGGCGGGCGCCGGTATGCTGCCTGCGCAGCTCTTCGGGCGTCAGGACCCGGATCATCCTCGACAGACTCCCGGGCAGCAGGCCGGCCCTGCGTGTGTGGCGGGCAATCCACCCCTTGTCGCCGAGCACCGGATCCGGTGCGGCCCCGGCCCAGGCGAGACCGGTATCCGTGACATCCCGCCGCGCCCGTTCGGTCGCCAGCCAGGCCACCACCCGGCCCTCGTCTTCGAGCCAAGCCCAGACAGGACCGTCGGGACAGGGTCCCAGAGTTTCAGGCCATTGCGGTCGCTGCCATTCCTCTCTGCCCGGGCCGGCCAGCCTGCTGGCAGGGCCATGGAGCAGCATCCACAGTTCGGCCACCTTATGCGCCGCTGCCCGTGCCTGCGCGGAAACCGCCAGCGCTTCATTCTCGGCGCCCAGATTGCCCCAGAGAAGAGCACCTCGGGCTTGCCGTTCACGCCATCGCGATTTCTTCCTGCCCGCCCCGCCTCCGGCGCGCCGCACATGTTCGATGAGTTTTTCCGGCAGGCCGGCACTCCGGCGGGAGACCGTATCGAACGGGTGTCCCTTGGCCCGGCCGGCACCCAGGGGAAACGGCACGCACTCTTCGTAGAGGGCCACAGGGTCGGTGCCTTGTCCGCGCAGGCGCCGCAGCCAGCGCCAGGCCATGCGCACATGCCCGATCTCATCGTGGTGAACGCGCGCCAGGACCGAAACCGTGGCGTCGTCGCCACCTGCGCGAAACCCTTCCCCATAGGCCAGGGTGAAATCGAGATTTGCCTGTTCGAAAGTCAAACCCATGGCCGCGAGGAAGGAGGCCGGGCCGGCCGGGTGATCGCGCAGGGCTGGCACGTGGCGCCACAGATAATCAGACAGGGGCGCCTCCCCCAGGTGGGAGCCATGAGCGCTCAGGCGGCCAAGGTACATCCCCAGGTGGCGCTGTTCGTCGGCCAGCGCCGCCAGCATGCCGCGGCGCAGGAGGGGCGGCATGTCAGGCCAGGTCAGAAGTGCCCAGGCGAACAGTTCCACAGCCAGCAGTTCATGATGGGCAAAACGCTGCAGGCAGATGACCTGGGCGGCTTCGGAGAGGAGCCGTCCCCGGGGCGGCAGGGTCTCGCCGCCGCGCCGGGATTGCAACTCGGGAACGCGGACCGGCCGATCCAGCCGCACCGCTGGCCCGGGATGGGTGTCGTCCAGTTCGCCCCCCGCGGCAGTGAGGGGCGGCCGCAGCTTGGCCTCAAGGCTCCCCGACTCCAGGAGAGTCAAACAGAAGGCACGCACGCTCTGGCGGGGAGAACTCATGGTTGAAGCAGGCCGGCCGCCGCATGCGCCCGGCCTGGTTCAGTCTATCCCAGTTTTCTCAAGGAAAGGAGAGGAGAGAGATGTTCACTCCCGACCACCGGCTACAATCCTTCACAGGCCATGCGCACCCTTTCCAGCAGACGAACCTCCATGCCCGAATCCTCGATCATGAACCCGGATGTTCTCGTCGTCGGCGGCGGGCCGACGGGGCTGGCCACCGCCATCGCCCTGCGTCTCGAAGCTTTCAGGGTGACCCTGGTGGAGCGACGCCTGCCACCCGTGGATAAAGCCTGCGGCGAGG
>JAPUKF010000142.1 GCA_027295805.1 Acidobacteriota bacterium
CGGCGCGGCTTCACCGCCACCGCGGACATCCGCGGATTCCACAGGGTGGATTGGGAGGTCTGGGGAGACCCCGACCCGGGCTCGGATCTTGCGGGCTCGCGGGTCGGAGATTTTTCCGACGACCATCAGGATTACGCGCGCTGGTCCTTCTCTTTGAGCCAGGATATTTTTCTCAAGGCGTTCCAGAAAGTGCGGTTGTCCGCAATATGGCTGGACGGCCGTGATCTGGATCGATTCAGTCGCTACCAGTTTTCCTTCTTCGGCGAAAAGCTGCGCTTGCGCGGCTTCTCCGGTTCGGGCGTGCGCTTCGATCGAGGCGTGCTGGCGCGGGCCCGCTACACGTTCAACCTTGCCGACGTGGTGACGTTCGATGCCGGCGTTGATCATGGCCGGGTCGAGAATCTGCCCGGCGATGAGGGGTATCAAGACCATACCGGCATCGGCTTCGCGGCCAAGTTCCTGGGCCCGTGGGGCCTGATCATCAAGCTGGAATATGGCTATGCTCTGCGCTCCGATATCGAGGCCGTGGAAGGGGAGCAGGAAGTGCAGCTTCTCTTCCTCAAGATCTTCTGAGGTGGTGACAGGGTGATGCGGTGGCTTCCAGTGCTGGCCGGCCTTCTGGCGGCGACGGTGACGGGTTCCTGTGGGGGAGGCCCTGGCTCGCCGGCCCCGTCGGGGCAGAAGCTGCTGGTCATCGGCCTGGCCGGTGCCGATTGGGGCCGGGTGCGGACGCTCATGGAGCAGAGACGTCTGCCGCATCTCTCGGCCCTGGTGGAGCGGGGTGCGTCGGGACGTGTCCTGCCGTCAGAGCCTCCTCTGCCGCCCCTCCTGTGGACGACCCTGGCGACCGGGCGGCCGCCCGACGAGCATGGCATCCTTGATTTCGTCGAGAGCGATGGCGACGGCGGTTATCAGCCTGTGAGCGGCCGCGGGCGCCGCGTGAAGGCCTTGTGGAACATGGCCGACGAGGCGGGTCTGACCACCGTTTGTGTCGGCTGGTGGACGACCTGGCCGGCGGAAGAGATCCGTGGCGCCATGGTCAGCGACCGCTGGGTCGCCGGCACGCCGGTGGCGACGGGATGGCCAACGCCTGCCCTGGTCGGTGACTCGGGGCCGCGCGATCTGGTCAGCCCCGCGACCCTGCAGGCACAGGTGGATCCCCTACGTCTTGACTCTCTCGACGTGGGTGAGCGCGAGATGGCCCGCTTTCTGCCCCTGGACGGGGAGGCCCGCCAGGTGCTGGCCGGTCGGAGGGCAGCCGATACCCATGGTGAAGAGCATCCCATTGCCCTCCTGCGGCGTGTGGTGGCTGCCACCAGCAGTGTGGAGGCAGCCACTCTGGATCTGATGCGGGACCGGTCTCCCGACCTGACGCTGGTGTATTTTGCCGGCCTCGATGAGGTGGGCCATCTTTTCGCGCGCTTTGAATCCCCCGCCATGTCTGGCGTGAGCGCCGGCCAGCGGCGCCGCTACGGCGGGGTCATGGATGCCTTCTATCGCTACCAGGATGAAGTGATCGGACGGCTGGTGGTGGCGGCCGGCCCGGAGACGGCCGTGGTGCTGGTGTCGACCCACGGATTTGCCCGGGGCGGGCAACGGCCCGGCAGCGAGCCGGCCGGCGCCGCCGGGCAATCAGCGCTGTGGCATACCGGGCCGGGATTGCTCATCTTTTCCGGCGGCCCGTTCAGCAGCGGCAGCCTGGGTGACGTGCGCCTGGTGGATGTGGCACCCACCCTGCTGGTGACGCTGGGCCTGCCGGTGGCCGAAGACCTGGCCGGCAGTCCGCTGCGCGCTGTCTTGAGCGGCGAATTTCTCCTGGAACATCCGGTGCGGGTTATCGCCAGCCACGAGCGGGTCGGTCAGCAGAGGCCGTCAAGCCCCGAGACGAGGACTCCCGGCGCTCTCCTGAACCTGGCGACCATCTTCGCCGCTCGCGGTGATGTCTGGGGGGCGCGCAAGAGTTACGAGGCGGCCATCGCCGCGGCACCGGCGTCGGTCCTCGCCCGTGCGGGGCTGTTCGATCACCTGCGCGTGACCGCTCCGCCCCGGGAGGCGCTGGCCGCGGGCACCGAGTTGCTGGCGCAGATCCCACGGGCTCCTACCCAGACTTATTCGCAGGTGGCCCGACTCTGGGTCGAGACCGGGGAGATTGCCCAGGGGCGCGACTTTCTGGAGAGGTATCCAGGAGAACCCGGGATGCCGGGTCCATGGCTGGCGCGGGCCATCCTGGATGAAGCGGAGGGAGATGACGACAGCGCTCTTGCCGCGCTGGAGAAGGCACTGGCCCGCGACCCGGGTTCCTGGGATGTCGCCCAGGCCCTGGTCGCTTTCCACGAGCGCCGGCAGCAACTCAACGCTGTGGTGCCTGCGTTGCGTCACGGTCTGGCTGCCCGCGGTGGCGACTCGCTGCCCCACCTGGTCGCCCTGGGCTACGTGGTGCTCCAGGAGGGTGACCTGGAGGCGGCGGGCGACTACCTGGGCCGTGCCGTCGAGATTGCTCCCGAGCAGGAGGAGGCACTTCTCTATCTGGGATCCGTGCACTACCGTTCCCATCGCTATGGGGAGGCGGCGGCAACCTGGTCCCGTCTTGTGGAGGTGGCGCCGGACCATGAGGATGGGCGCGCCAATCTCATCCTGGCATTGTCTCGCGCCGGTCGCATTGCGCAAGCGCTGGCGGCATTCAGGGAAGCGGGTCCTACGGGGCGAAACTCGCCGCGTCTGCTCTATGCCGCGGCGTATGGCTGCCTGCTGAACGGTCTCGCCCAGGAAGGTCTTCCCCTGGCCCGGCGCTCGCTGGAGCTGGCGCCGGACCAGGAGGAGACGCGCGAACTGGTCCGGTCTCTGGAAGCCGGCGCCATGACTGCGGCTGAGGAGGCGCCGTGAAGGGGGGCTGCCGGGAAGCCCTGGCCGTTCTCGAAGGGAAGGGGGCGGGTCATCCATCCCTGGCGGTGCTCCTCGGTTCGGGGTTCGGGGAGGCCGCCGCATCCTGGCCCGTGCGCGTGCGCATCCCCTACAGCGATATCCCGGGCATGCCCCCCTGCCAGGTGGACGGGCATGCGGGAGAATTACTCTGCGTGGATCTGAGCGCGGGCACCCAGGCGTGGATTTTCTCGGGGCGGCTGCACGCCTACGAGGGGCATGACCTCTGCGAGGTCGTGCGGCCCGTGGATATGGCAGCGGCGGCCGGCGCGGACCGCATCCTCTTGACCTGTGCCGCCGGCGGTATCCGTCCCGA
>JAPUKF010000143.1 GCA_027295805.1 Acidobacteriota bacterium
TTTTTTATGTTGGGTGTTTTCTAAAACTCTATTGTTGTTTTTTTGAGAATGTTCTCTTTTATCCCGTCCACTTGTCTCTTGGGGAATGGAGGTTTAGTTCGTGGGTAATAAGAAGATCCTGGTGGTTGATGACGACCCGCAAATCAGGGAGCTGCTGCAGACTCGTCTCGAATCCGGCGGGTACGCGGTGGTCACGGCAGCCGATGGCGAAGATGCGCTGGCGACCCTGGAGAGCGGAGGTGGCGCCGATCTGATCATCACCGACCTGAGGATGCCCCTGGTGGATGGTCTGGAGTTTCTCCGCCGCCTGGTCAAGAGAAAGACGTATCCGCCGGTGATTTTCCTGACAGCCTACGGGTCGGTGCCGGAAGCTGTCGAGGCCATGAAACTGGGTGCCTACGACTTCCTGGAGAAACCATACAGCGGTGCCGATCTCATGGACATGGTGAAGCAAGCTCTGGAGAGCGGCACGCCCCAGACAGTGACAGTGGCTGCCGACGAAGATCAGCTGCTTGCGGGGACGTCGTCTGAAATGCAGAAGGTGCTGGCAGTCATCGACCGCATCGCGGCGACTCCCAGCAGCGTGCTCATCACCGGCGAGAGCGGCACCGGCAAAGAACTGGTCGCGCGCTCCTTGCACGCCCGCAGCAAGCGCGCGGCAAGTCCCATGGTCATCATCGACTGTGGCGCGCTGCCAGATTCTCTTCTGGAGAGTGAGCTCTTCGGGCATCGCAAGGGTTCATTCACATCGGCGACCCAGGACAAGGTCGGGCTTCTTGAGATGGCCGACCGCAGCACGGTTTTTCTGGATGAGATTGGCAATATCTCACTTCCCATGCAGACCCGGCTCTTGCGTTTTCTGCAGAACGGCGAAGTCCGCCGCGTGGGAGACACGAAGCCGCGGAGGGTGGATGTGCGGGTCATCGCTGCCACCAACCGCGATCTGGCCGTCGCGACCTCGGAGGGCACGTTCCGTGAGGACCTCTATTACAGGCTGGAGGTCGTCACCCTTGCGCTGCCGCCTCTACGCCGGCGGCGGGAGGACATCCCGATCCTGGCTGAGTTCTTCCTCGGGCAGGCGGCCAGGCAACTGCACCGCGGTGTCAATGCCTTCGGCGAGGGTGTCGTGGCTCTGCTTGAGAAGCATGCCTGGCCTGGAAACGTGCGTCAACTTCAGCATGTCGTCGAGGCCGGCGTGGCCCTGAGCCGGGGCAAGCGACTGGAGCTGGATGATCTGAGTCATTCAGGCTTCACCGTGGTGACCGATGCCACCATCAGCGATGAAGCGGATGGCTTGAGCCACCTGGAGCGGCTGGAGAGAGAGCAGATCCTGAGCGCCCTGCGTGCATCCAGCTGGGTGCAGAAAAGGGCTGCCGACGCTCTGGGCATCAGCGGCAGGGTCATCCATTACAAGATTCGCAAGTACGGCATCCAGATCCCCCGCTCGTGAAGCATCTCCGCCGCAACCGATCCGTCATGAAAGATGTCCTGGTGTTGATCCTTCTGCTCTCGCCATCCCTGGCCTTGCGCGCTGGGACCGGGGCCGATTCCGGTGCGGCGCTCCCGGGGAAAGTGGGCTTGCGTTGTGAGCTTCTGGCCATGGGCAAGAACGGAACAAGGCGCCTGGCGGCCCAGCGGGTGGTCCTTGAGCCGGGGATGAGCGGGCATCTGGAGTTCGAGCTTCCGGCTCGCTCCAGTGGCCGTGGCGCCCCGGTCCACGTGGTGGTGAATCTGGATTCGGAACTCGCTGAAGAGAACAGCCTGATCCTGCACCTGACGGGGGAAGTGACGGAGGAGGGGGCGGGTCAACCCGGGAACTGGCACATACGGCGCCAGGTGGATGTGCGGCAGGGCACCAGTGCCCTGGTGGAGCTGGCGCCGCCCGATTCCAGGGGACAGCGGCTGGCTCTGTCCCTGACTCTGGAGGAGGCCGGGAACGAACCGGTCTCGGCTCCGTTGCGCCGCATTTATCTGGACGTGGAGGTGGCGGCTGTGGATGGGGAAGAGGTTGTGATCCTAAATCATCCCATGCTGCGCAGTCTGACCGGCAAGATGGTCGTCTTCGCGGTGGATTATGAGGTGCCGGGGGAGGACGGGCGCACATTTGAGCATGTTCACCTTGACCTGGAGTTGACTCCAGGCTTCCCACGCGCCGGCCAACTGCCACTCTCGGTGGCCCTTACTGCCGGTTTCCCCAGTCCTGTGGGGCCTGTCCTGGCCAGCACCAGCGATTCTCGCCTGCTCCGTCCAGGAGAGATCTGGGAGATGGCCGTGCGGCCCCCAAGTGGGGGCGGCCCCTGGTTGCGGGTGCGGATGATGGTCTTGTGGAAGACCGATGAGGACAGCAATGGCCGCGGCGGCAGCTGAATCCAGTCCCTCCGGCGGTGTTCCTCCCGCCCGGCGGCGCCCTCGGCGCCGACGGACGGTAACCTTTCTGCTGGAGGGCCTGGCTGCACTTGTCTTGCTCCTGGGCGTGTTGAATTTCTACGCCCGCACTGCCGCCGTCATGCCCTACACCGGTGTGGAGTGGGCCCGTTCGTCCGATGGTGTTCGTGCCGTCAGGGTTGAACCGGGGAGCCCGGCCGACCGGGCCGGTCTGCGGTCAGGTGATGTCCTGCTGGCCCTGGATGGGCACGGTGATGTCACCGCCCGGGAAGTGGCGGATGCTCCCTGGCGTCTCATCCCTGATGAGAGCCTGGTCTATACGGTGGGCCGCATGGGGAGGATATTGGAGGTGCGCCTCTCCCCGGTCTGGCGGGAGATCAGTTCATCTCTCTACGCCTACATGCCCTTCGTCGGCCTGTTTTTCCTGGCAAGCGGCGTCCTGGTCATCTACCGCCTGGGTCCGGACGCCATGACCTTGCGCTATTTCTTCATGGCCCTGGCGGCGTTTGCCTTCTTCGTCTTCAGTCACACCGGTGAGTCCGGTAGCCTGGCCATCCTCTTCTCCGCCCTGGATCTGGCGGGCAGGTTGTTGTTCCCGGCGTTTCTCCTCCATCTGACCCTGAGTTTCCCCACCGGGGCTCCAGCGGGTCGTCGCGTGGGCCTGTTCATCTACCTGCCCATGGCACTCCTGGCCACGGCCAATGTCTGGCTGGGGCCCCTCGGGGGCGTCCTGAACCTGGAAGATCCTGTGAGCGCCATGGAGCGCATGGGCACTCTCGAACTGCTGCTGACGTCTCTTTATCTGATCGTCGCTTTCCTGATCCTGGCCATCCGTTCCACCCGGGCGACGGTCCCCTCGGCGCGCCGCCAGCTACGCTGGTGTGCCTGGGGTGTCGGGGTGGGAGCCCTCCCGTTCGTCATGTTCTACCTGATACCCCAGGGTCTCAAGGTGGAAACACCCGCCATGGCGGATGTCTCCATGCTGCCCCTGATGATCCTGTCTCTGGCATTCTCCACCGCGATCCTCAAGTACCGCCTGGCGGATCTGGACCTGTTTGTCAAGCACGGTGTGACCGCCCTGATCATGGCCCTGTTTTCCCTGGCGCTGTTTCTGGCCATGAACCTGGCCCTGCGCTCGACTCTGGGCCTGCCGGGGATCAACCGGAGGGTCTTCACGGTGCTGGCGGCTGTCGTGGTCTTCCTCCTCTACCCTCACCTGCGCCGAGTGGTGGGGGAAGGAGTCGAC
>JAPUKF010000144.1 GCA_027295805.1 Acidobacteriota bacterium
TGCGACGCCGTCTCACTGCTGGCGGCATCGGTCCGCGGCGCGGCCGGCTTCCGACGGCGGGTCTGTCCTTCACGCGCCAAACAGCCCTCCCGGGGGCGGGGGGAAATGCGACCCCGGCCTAGTCGACCCGTTCAAAGTCCACGTCATCAAACCAGGCCGTGCCACTCATGCCCAGCAGGATGCCGAATCCGGCCCGGGCCGTATGCGCCGGCGCGACAAACTCAGCCGTGAGGTGGGTCCAGTCCAGAGTGCCCACCGCCGTATCGCTTTCGCCCCGGCTGATGATCTCGCCAGCTTTGTTGAAAAAGATCACGTAGAGGCCGCAGACCTTTTGTTGCATTCCCTCCCTCTGCACTTCCTCGGTCTTGACCCACGCGGAAGCCCGCACCGTGCCGCCTGAGCGCACTGCCAGAGGGCCCTGCTCCACCGCCACCAGGCCGGTGGTGTCCGGCCCGATGCGCAGACGCAGCGACGCCGTACCCTGGTGGGCGACCTGCGCATCCCGCCGCACCTCGGTGAACTTACCGGCGGCCTTGCCGGGCAGGTCTCCCGCCCGGACCAGCATCCAGTTGCGCGCGATCCAGGCGCCGCCACCTTCCTCGAAACCGGAATTGGCCAGTTCGAACTCGGGAACGCGGGAAACGGGATCCAGGTCGCGGACATTTCCGGCCATGGCAACAAGGCGCTCCATGAAGGCCGGCATGTAGGCTGCCAGTGACGGCCAGCGTCCCCTGTCACCGGCATACTCCGACAGAATCTCCAGGAACGGGCGCGTGTAGATATAGCCACCGGCCTCCTCGCTGCTGACATAGAGGTCGGCATGAACCGGATCTTCTTTCTGCAAGAGATGAATGTTGTAGGCCCGCAGAAGATGCTCACCGACGCCATCGGTCCAGGTGACCACATGGGTTGCATCCCTGAGTTTCTGAGCCAGAGGGCGCCACAGGGCCGATGATGCCTCCAGGCCATCTGCGTGGGCACGCAGGATAGGATCGACGATGAGATGGCTGAGCTCATGATGGAGCAGATGGTTCAGGAAGTTGGGATCGACGACCCTCACAGCCAGGGCCGGCCCGAACGCCAGGAACTGGTGGGTGCTGCCGCCGACCTTGATACTCGCCAGATATCCGCCCGCCATGAGAGGCGAGGGGATCAGGTAGAGATCTCCGCTGGGCTTCACTCCCCAGAAGGTGGCGTTCTGCTCCATGGGGTCCTGTCCTTCCAGCAGCGCTTCCAGGCCCGCCACCATGGTGTCGTACTCGCCCTGCCTGTCGGTGAAGTGATCGTCGAAGCGAACCTTCTCGCCAAAGTCTTTTATCTCCAGCCGCAACTGGTCCAGCACTGCCGCCGGGTCCTCCATGGATTCACCCCGGGCCGCGTCCAGAAGATCCTCGGACCAGGGGACGACGCGCTCCAGGGCCGGCGGACTGGAAAGGTGGAGGGCGAATTCCAGGAGTCGATCTCCCCACAGACCGTGCTTGCGCAATGCACGCAGATGAAGCGGGGCGGCATGGACGCCGAACGGTTTGGAGCGCTCATTCCAGAAGGCACCCAGGGGATTATCGGCCTGCGGCGGGTTGACACTCCGCTGATAATCGGCTCGCGCGGCCACCAGGGTCACCAACTCAACCTGGGACGCGGCCGTGATGATCATGCGCGGCTCGCCGCCTGCCTCCCTGCCCTGCCGGGCCTGGGTGATGTACGACAACTCGGCCGCGAGAGGTCCGGCGGCAACTCCCAGCAGGATCATGACACCCATGAACAACCGGGTTGGGGAACGTCTCATTGATGGTCCTCCGACAAAGGCGTGTCCTCCCCATGGTCCAGGTGCAGCGTCGCACCCAAAAAACGGGCCGCGTCCACGGGACGTATCCGGGAGTCGATAAAAGTCGCCTCTTCCCAGACAAATGGCGCCGCGCCCGGCCCCTTGACCTTGAAGGCCAGCGAAAACAGCTCCCAGTCACCGGCCGGCACCGCCACGCCCGGTACGGCTCCGATGCGGGAGCCCCCCACGGTGAGAACGTTCTTGTTGCCGGGAGAGACTGCGGCGGTGACCATCCAGTCCCGTTCATCCTGACCCAGAAGGTCACCTTTTCGCACCGAGCCGTGCACGAACGCCACCAGCTCCCCCGGCAGGCGGAGGACCGCATTGAACGCGTACAGATCCGTCGCCCCCTCACCGCTGAGAGGTCCTTGAAGAACGGCCCGCAGGCGCAAGCTGCCGGCCGGATCCGATGCCAGGGCCGGCACCAGTTCCAGCCGGACCGTGCCCCCCCCTGCATCCTGAGCAGAGTGGGTCAAATAGGCGTCCTGGAGCTCCGAGCCGCTGCTGCCGGCCAGGGCCTGCGCAGAGGGCACACCCAGGATGAGCACTGCCTGCATGGCTGCGAAGATGTATTTCACACGTGTCATGGCACCTGCCTGCTCCCTTGAGCCGCCTGTCCCGGGCGGCAGCAAAAGGGAATTATAGCTCACAGGATTGACACTTCCCCGGAGCCCGGCATAACGTCCATGGGTAGCCGGTGTGCCACCCCATCTCCTTGTCCAACGAGGTTTGTCCATGTCCACGCCTTCATCGTTCATATGCCGCCCAGGGGCATGACCATGGCGAAGCAACGGCGCAAGAATGATTACTGGGGCCTGTACCGGCAACTGGAAAAGACCATCCGGGAGATCGAGGAGAGTTCCGAGACCGGGAACGCCCTGTCGATCTTCCTGGAATCCCTGGTCAACCAGTACCACGAGTCACTGGGCATCGAAGGGGGCCGCATCTATCGCCGGGAAGCCGGCTTCTACGAGCTGGAAACGATGGTCGGACGCTGCCAGAAGGGAGCGGACGGTGCCGGCCCGGGCTACCGCATCCCCATGTCCTATCCGGTGCTCCGTGACCTGCGGGAGCGGCGCCTGCTGATCTCGGACCACTCCAACCCGGACTTCGATCCCACCATCGAAGGGCCTCTCAAGGTGGATACCTTCGCCGCCATCGTCGTTGGCCCCGATGACGACTGGATCATCTCCTTCACCCTGGCTCCCGATGCCAACCGGGAGAATGTCCTTTATTCCCTCAACACCGTGCGCCACGTCATCAACGGCCAGTTGCGCCGCATCGGCACGGAGATGGACATCGCGCAAGTGCGTGCCATCCAGAGCAATCTCTTTCCGCGCAAGGTGCCCCGTCTGGAGGGCTACGACATTTTCGGGCGCTCCAAACCCATCGAGGCCGTGGGCGGGGATGTCTTCAGTTTCATTCCCCTGGCCCACACAACCATGGGTATCCTGGTGGCCGACAGCTCGGGGCATGGCCTGCCGGCTGCTCTGCAGGCACGGGATGTGGTCACCGGCATGCGCATGGGTCTCGCCGACGAGTTCAAGCTCGTGCGCACCGTGGAAAAACTCAACAGGGTCTTTCACGAGACGTCCCTGTCGTCCAAGTTCGTCTCTCTCTTCTACGGGGAAGCGGAGCGAAATGGAAATTTCCTCTATTGCAATGCCGGGCATGTGCCCACACTTCACTACCACGATGACAAGTTCACGGTGCTCCGCAAGGGCGGGCCGGTCCTCGGTCCCAGCCCCGATGTGCGCTACGCCCGTGGCTACGTGCTCATGCAGCGGGACGACATCCTGGTCTTCTATACCGACGGCATCACAGAAGCTCATGACCCCCACGAAGAAGAATTCGGCCGCGAGCGTCTCATGCAGGTAGT
Source organism: Acidobacteriota bacterium (assembly GCA_027295805.1). Classification (GTDB taxonomy): domain Bacteria; phylum Acidobacteriota; class Polarisedimenticolia; order SMYD01; family SMYD01; genus SMYD01. Next base: position 3,705 of record JAPUKF010000144.1, read on the forward strand.
GCGGGAGAATCGCGACGCCGGCGCCCGGGAGATGGTGGAGATTATCTTCGCCGCCGTGGAACAGTTTGCTCCCGACGATCCTCTGCGGGATGACCGCACCGTGGTGATTGTCAAGCGCCTGACCGATCCCGACGTGACCTGACAGCCGCCGCAGAATTCCCTACCGGTCAGGCGGCAGCGGGTACGAGTCGGGCGAGAGGATGCCGCCGGAGACCACCAGGCGCACGCCATCCTCCACGCTCATGTCCAGTTCCTGCACCTGGGTCTTCGGCAGGATCAGCATCATGCCGCTGGTGGGATTGGGCGACGTGGGCAGGAAGAGATGAAGGAGGTGGACCTGGTCCGACTCCCGGCGCGCCGTGCCGGTGACGAATGCCAGGGCCCAGATTCCCCGGCGCGGATATTCCAGCAGGACCACGCGCTGAAAGGCGGTCTTCCCCGGCAGACGCAGGGTATCCATGAGTTGCTTGCTGGCCACATAGATGGCACGCACCACCGGCATGCGCTTGAGGAGCGAGTCGAATCCTTTCAGGAACTCCCTCCCGAACACGTTGGCCGCCAGAAGACCCACCAGATACAAGAGCACCACCACGCCCAGGAGCCCCAGGCCCGGTATATGGAACCCGATCATGGGGTCGATGGCCGGGCCCAGGAAACCGTCGAGGACCCTGAAAAGAATGTAGAGAATCCAGACGGTGAAACCGACCGGAAAGATCACAAAAAGGCCCGCCAGGAGCCGCCGGCGCAGGTGCTGACCCAGCTTCTGCCACCATGAAAGCACACGGGCTGGCGGAACTGCCGCCGGCTTCCCGACGTGCCGCCAATCTGATTCACCTGTCTCTTTCATGAGCCGAGTTTACTTGAAAGTGGCCATGACAGGGGCATGATCCGAGGGCTTCTCGCCGGCACGTTCCTCTTTGTCGATGGTCACGTCCCGGCATCGTTCCGCCAGGGGCCGGGTCAACAGGAGATGGTCGATGCAAAGGCCCCGGTTACGGCGGAAGGACGCGGCCCGGTAATCCCACCAGGTATACAGGCCTTCCTGGGCATGGTGGAGGCGCAGGGCATCCACCAGACCCCATTCCCGCAGGCGCGACAGAGCGGCATGTTCGTCGGAATGAAAAAGAACCTTGCCGCGCCACTCCTGAGGGTCGTGCACATCCCGGTCTTCCGGAGCGATGTTAAAATCCCCGCACATGACCAGGGGTGCCTGGGGATCGAAGAAGTTCTCCAGGTCGTCCCGCAGGCGTGCCAGCCAGGCGAGCTTGTAGGCGAATTTGTCGGAGCCCACCGCCGAGCCGTTGGGCACGTAGACGTTGATCACGGTGACACCGTTGATTTCGGCGGCAATGAGACGCTTCTGATCCTCGGGTCCATCGCCGGAGAGTCCCTTGCGGATGCCGGTCATCTTCAGCCGCGACAGGATAGCAACGCCGTTGTAGGTCTTCTGGCCGAACAGAGCCAGATCGTAGCCGAGAGCTGCGAAGTGCTCCTCGGGGAACGTCTCATCCACCGTCTTGGTTTCCTGCAGGCAGACCACCTCAGGCTCATGGCGCTTGAGCCAGGCCACGACACGGTCCAGACGACTGCGTACGGAGTTGACGTTCCAGGTGACAACCCGCATGGATTCAGCTCTGCTTCACCTGCACGACCAGTTCCAGGAGTGTGTCCTTGGCATCGCCGAACACCATCATGGTCCGATCGTTGCTGTAGAGCGGATTATCAATCCCAGAAAAACCGGGCCGCATGCTGCGTTTGAGCACCAGGCACGAGGCAGCCTTGTCGGCATCCAGAATGGGCATGCCGTAAATGGGGCTGGAAGTATCGGTCCTGGCCACCGGGTTCACCACGTCGTTGGCGCCGATGACGAGAACCGTATCGGCCTGCGGGAACATGGGATTGACCTCGTCCAGGTCCTTGAGCTTCTCGTAATCCACGTCCGCCTCGGCCAGGAGAACATTCATGTGGCCGGGCATGCGGCCGGCCACCGGGTGAATGGCGTAAACAACCTCCACCCCTTTCTTCTCCAGCTCATCGGCCAACTGGCGCACGGTGTGCTGGGCCTGCGCCACGGCCAGGCCATAGCCGGGTACCACGATGACCAGGTCGGACTCGGCCAGCATGAGAGCCGCCTCTTCGGGGCTTGCCTGCTTGACGGTTCCGCCCCCGGGCGCCGCCACTCCACCGGCGCCGTCTGCGATACCCACGCCGGCGAACATGACATTGCCCAGGGAGCGATTCATCCCCTTGCACATGATGTTGGTCAGGATGACGCCGCTGGCGCCCACCAGGGATCCGGCCACGATGAGGACATCATTATGAAGGGCAAACCCGGTGGCGCTTGCCGCCAGACCCGAGAGGGCGTTGAGAAACGCGATCATAACCGGCATGTCGGCACCACCGATGGACATGACGCCGGTCACGCCCAGGACCAGGGAAAGTCCCACCAGACTGAGCATGATCACCATGTTGCCGGGGGCGCCGACGAGGGCGCCGGTGAAACCGAGGCAGGCCAGCAGCAGCATCAGGTTGAGCCACGGCAGGGTCCGGCTGCGGATGGCGCCGGTGGGGATCACCCCTTGCAGTTTGCCGAATGCCATGAGGCTGCCCATGAGGGTGATATTGCCGATGAGGATGCCCATGCCGGCTGCCACCAGGCTGCTGCTCGCAAGCGCCGCAGTCTTGGGGCGTGTCAACTCGCCCAGCACCACCAGGGCAGAAGCAGAGCCGCCCAGACCGTTGAAGAGAGCCACCAGTTGAGGCATGGCCGTCATCTGGATGCGCCATGCCAGCAGGCCGCCGATGAGGGCGCCCGCAGCGACTCCGATAAGAAGATCCGCGGGCTTGATGATCTCGAACGCCAGCAGGGTGGCCGCCACGGCGATGAGCATGCCCACGGCCGAGGTGGCATTCCCCTTGGGCGCCGTGCGCGGCGAGGAGAGCTGGCGCAGACCCATGATGAAGAGAACCGCCGCCACCAGATAGGAAAGTTGCAGGAGAGGCGTGCTGATCAAGACCGGCCTCCTTTCCTGCTTTTCTTGCGGGATTTGAACATGTTGAGCATGCGCTGGGTCACCACGTAGCCGCCCACCACGTTGATGGTGGCCATGGCCAGGGCGGCCACGCCCAGCCAGCGGGCGGCGCCCGTGTAGCCGGCTGCCACCACGACGATGGCGCCCACGATGGTGATGCCGGAAATGGCGTTGGATCCTGACATGAGGGGTGTGTGCAGCGTGGGGGGAACACGCGCGATGATCTCAAACCCCACGAACCCGGCAAGGACGAAAACCATCAGGGCGCCCACCAGTTCGACTGTCATGATGTTCCTCCGGCGGCGCCCGCCCCTGTTGCGGGGCTGCCACCCGACCAGACCTGACCGTCATGGGACACCAGGCAGGCCTTGGCGATTTCATCTTCCGCCAGGTTGATCATCTCTCCCTTGGGAGACAGGTGCTTCATCAGGTTGGTGAGATT
>JAPUKF010000145.1 GCA_027295805.1 Acidobacteriota bacterium
GTTGCCGGGGATTGATATTATTCGCGGCCGTATGTGCACGGGAGGGAGAGCTCAAATGATCGAAACAGCACGGCTAGAGCAGGGCGGCGAGGCCCTGGGGTTGCTGGTCATGCTGGCGACTGCCGGCTGTGGCGGGTCCGGCGCACGACGGACCGCGGAAGACCTTGAGAATGATCCGCAAAATCACTACCGCTGGGCGCGGGAACAACATTTACGGGGGTATTACAAAGAAGCTCTGGAGTCCATCGACAAGGCCATCGCCCTGGATGGGACCGGCTATCTCTATTTCAACGAGCGGGGTCTGATTCACCTGCATGCCGGTCAAGCGGAAGAGGCCCTCCTGGATTTCCAGAAGGTCCTGGAGATCAACCCTCTCTACACCGATGCTCACAACAACCTGGGCGCAACCCTGGCCCATCTGGGGCGCAACAGGGAAGCCCGGGCGGAATTCGAGAGGGTCCTGGAAGATCCTCTCTACCCGCGCAAAGAGCTTGCCCACGCCAACATCGGCGACATGTTGTTCGCCGCCGAGGATTATGAGGGGGCCATCCAGGAATTACAGCAGGCCGTCGCCATCAATAAAGACTATGCCCGCGCTCACTACAAGCTGGGGCAGTGTTACCGGGCGCTGGGGCACATGGACGCAACCCGGGAATCGTTCGAAACCGTCCTCAAGCTGGTGCCCAATACCGAGCAGGGGCGTGAGGTCAAGCAGATCCTTGAGGATATGGGCCCGGTCGACTGAAGGCGCCATGACCTCCACAGAACCCAGGAATCGCTTCGGGCGGCTGCTTCGCGGCCTCTCCCGGACCCGGACCGACATGGTAGCCCGGATCCGCCGGCTGGCCGGCGGCGGCCTGTCCCTGGACGAAGAGAAGCTGGAGGAGATCGAGGAGATCCTCCTAGGAGCCGATTGCGGCCTGCCCATCACCCAGGCCGTGATTGAAGCGATCCGAGCAGGAGCTGCCACAGGTGGCGCCGGGACGGAGACGGACGTTGTGGAACTCCTGCGCCGGGAGTTGCTGGCCTCGTTCCCGCCGGCGCGGGAGGTCCCACGCGGCCGACCCCATGTGGTCCTTCTTGTGGGCGTGAACGGGTCCGGCAAGACAACCACCGCCGGCAAGCTTGCCAGGCGCTACGGGGACAAGGGGCAGCGGGTCGTTCTGGCAGCGGCGGATACCTATCGTGCGGCGGCGGTGGAGCAGTTGGATATCTGGGCACGGCGGGCAGGGGTTGAGATTGTGGCCCAGAAAGAGGGGGCTGATCCGGCTGCGGTCGTGGTGGATGGATTGCGTGCGGCGCGGGCCAGAAATGCAGATGTTCTGCTCGCGGATACGGCGGGACGTCTGCACACCCGTGAACCCCTCATGCGGGAACTGGAGAAGATCGGACGGGTGGCGGGTCGTGAAGTGGAGGGAGCTCCTCACGAAGTTCTCCTGGTCATGGATGCATGCACCGGACAGAACGGCCTCATCCAGGCGCAGAAATTCAGCGCCGCGCTGCCTGTGACCGGGCTTGTGGTGACCAAACTGGATGGCACCGCCAGGGGAGGGATTGCCGTCGCCCTCAGTCGTGAACTGGGGCTCCCTATTCGTTATGTGGGTGTGGGGGAATCAGCTGAGGACCTTCTGGATTTCTCGCCCCGGGAGTTCGTGGATGGGCTCCTGGCGGCACCCGATACAAAATGAAAGCCGGAGAAAGCGGACCCGGGTCACGCCGCCGTGACGAGGTCTGGATGGATCGGGCTCTGGCTCTGGCTCGGCGGGGGCAGGGGGCGGTAGCCCCCAATCCCATGGTGGGAGCGGTTCTGGTGCGGCACAACCGCGTTGTCGCAGAGGGATACCACCGCATCTACGGGGGTGACCACGCCGAGGTTTCCGCGCTGCGCCGGGCGGGAACCGCAGCCCGGGGTGCCACCTTGTATACCAATCTCGAACCGTGTGCCCATCAGGGCAAAACGCCTCCCTGTGCCATGGCCCTGCGGGAAGCGGGTATCCGTCGCGCCGTGGTGGCGGCGCGCGACGCCGATCCCCGGGTCCAGGGGGGTGGCCTACGCCTGCTGCGTCGGGCCGGCGTCCAGGTGGAGCTGGGCCTGAAGGAGCAGGCGGCCCGCGCTCTCAACGAGCCGTACCTCACGCGCATGGGCCAGGGGCGGCCGTTGGTGATCCTCAAGGCGGGAGCCTCCCTGGACGGGCGGATCGCCGGGCGGGGAGGGCACAGCCGCTGGATCACCTCGGTGGAGTCCCGTCGCCGCGGGCGTGCCTGGCGCGAGCGGGTTGACGCTATTCTCGTGGGTGGAAGAACGGCTCTTGCCGATGATCCGTTCCTGACAGTCCGGAAATCAGGCCGGCCCGCTCGCCGCCAGCCTCTGCGGGTCGTCCTGGTCGGGCGGAAAGGCCCCAAACCGGGCGCCCGGCTCTTTCATGATGCGACGGGTGCTGTGCTAATCTATGCAATCACGGGCTTTGGAGAACAGAGGCGGGTTTTGGAGCGGGCCGGGGCGGAGGTCGTCGAGCTCCCCGGCGAGAAGCATAGACCCGGTGTGAGTCATGTGCTCGCCGACCTGGGCCGAAGGGGAGTGGCCTCTGTTCTGGTTGAAGGGGGCGGTGAAGTGGCCTGGTCATTCCTTCGCAAGGGCCTGGTTGATCATCTGATCTGGTACATCAGCCCGTTGATCATAGGTGGAGGCGGGGTTCCGGTAGTGGGCGGCCCGGGAGTGCCCCGGCCGGCCGCTGGGATCCCGTTGCAGGACCTGCGGCTGAAGAGGATTGGCCCTGATCTGGAGATATGGGCGCGCCCGGCAGGCAAGCTGCCTCCACATCGGTTGGAGCCCTGATGTTCACAGGTATCATCACCCATATTGGGCAGGTCGCCGGCAAGGAGGTCCGGGGAGACGGCGCCACTCTAAGGATCGCCAGTCCCATGGTCGGCGACTCACTGGCGCGCGGGGAGAGTGTTGCCGTGGCGGGGGTCTGTCTGACGGTGGAGACCTGGGATGACGTCGCTTTCCGGGTCACGGCGTCCCCGGAGACCATGCGCCGGACCCGTCTCGGTCATCTTGCCCTGGGTCAGGATGTCAATCTGGAGAGAGCCCTGAGAGCCGGCGAGCGCATGGGTGGGCATCTTGTCCAGGGTCACGTGGATGGCCTCGGCCGTGTGCGCAGCGTTCGCCGCGAAGGAGTGAGTCGAATCCTTTCTCTGGCGACTCCAGCCGGGTTGCGCCCCCATCTGGTGGACAGGGGGTCGGTGGCCGTGGATGGCGTGTCGCTGACGGTCACTGCCGTGGACGCGGCCGGATTCGAGGTGACCCTGATCCCGGAGACCCTCCGGCAGACGACCCTGGAGGGACTCAAGTCCGGGGATGCAGTCAACCTGGAGGCGGACATGGTGTCCAAGTACCTCGCCCATCACCTGCGGTTCATGAGCGGGGAGCAGGAGTCCCGGCAACCAGCTTCGTGGCTGGCCGCGGAGGGTGAGTGACATGCCGTTCGCTGCCATAGAAGACGCCATTGAGGACATTCGCGCGGGCAGGATGATCATCGTCATCGACGATGAAGACCGGGAAAACGAAGGTGACCTGACCATGGCCGCGGACAGGGTCACGCCGGAGGCCATCAACTTCATGGCTCGCTACGGGCGTGGCTTGATCTGCTTGCCCATGACCGCCGCGCGACTGGATGAACTCGAGATCCCCCTGATGGTCGAGCGCAACACCGCGGCTTATCGCACGGCTTTCTGCGTGAGCATTGAAGCCCGACAGAAGGTATCCACCGGCATCTCCGCCGCCGACCGGGCCGTGACCGTGGCAACAGCGGTGGATCCGGCCACCGGGCCCCACGATCTGGCGCGTCCGGGACATGTCTTCCCGCTGCGGGCACGTCCCGGTGGTGTTCTCCGCCGGGCGGGACAGACCGAGGCGGCGGTGGACCTTGCCAGGCTGGCGGGTTTGACACCGGCGGGAGTCATCTGCGAGATCATGAACGAAGACGGGACCATGGCCAGGGTCCCTGATCTCGAGACATTTTCTCAAACTCATAACCTCAAAATGATCCTGGTGGCGGACCTGATCCGCTACAGGATGCAGAATGAGCGTCTGGTCCGGCGAGTGGCCGCGCCCGACCTTCCGACCCGCTACGGCCATTTCAGAGTGATCGCCTACCGCTCCCGCCTGGAACGCAAGACCCACCTGGCCCTGGTCATGGGGCAGATCGATTCTGAGGAGCCGGTCCTGGCGCGGGTTCACTCCGAGTGTCTGACGGGTGACGTCTTCGGGTCTCTGCGCTGCGATTGCGGGCGGCAACTGCATCGAGCCATGGAGCTGATCGCCGCTGAGGGACGTGGGGTGGTGATTTATCTGCGCCAGGAAGGTCGGGGCATCGGGCTTATCAATAAGTTGCGAGCCTACGAACTCCAGGATCATGGGGCTGATACCGTGGTGGCCAATGAAAAACTCGGTTTCCGGGCTGATCAGCGAAACTACGGAATCGGCGCCCAGATGCTCAACGATCTGGGAGTCCGAAAGCTCCGCGTTCTGAGCAACAATCCAGTCAAATTCGTGGCTCTCAAGGGATACGGCCTGGAAATCGTCGAGCGAGTGCCCATCGAAATCCCACCCGATGCCCATTCACGCAAGTATCTGAAGACCAAGAAGGATAAAATGGGGCACCTGCTGGATTCGGTCTGAACCTTTGACCGGCCCTTGACAGCAGTCTTAAGTCTCTGAATAATGAAGGGTTTGTGCCGTGCGGGGGGAGTCTCCGCAGGAGATGGATGTGTTCGACAGCCTGACCGACAGACTGGGCGACATCTTCAAGAAGCTGCGTGGTCAGGGTCACCTGACCGAGGCCAACATGCAGGCGGGACTGCGTGAGATCCGTGTGGCGCTGCTGGAGGCTGACGTCAACTTCCGGGTGGTCCGCGATCTCCTGGCTCGCATCAAGGTGAAGGCCCTGGGTGATGAAGTCATGACTTCTCTGACCCCGGGGCAGCAGTTGCTCAAGGTTGTCCGCGATGAAATGGTCAGCATGCTGGGCGGGGAGCACCAGGAACTGCAGTTCGCTTCCCGCCCGCCCACCGTGATTCTCATGGCCGGCCTGCAGGGCTCGGGAAAGACAACCACCTCGGCCAAGCTGGCGCGACGCCTCAAAGCCCGGGGGAAGTCGCCGCTGCTGATACCGGCCGATCTGGCTCGGCCGGCGGCCATCGAGCAGTTGCAGCGCCTGGGTGAGCAGGCCGGTGTCCCTGTCTTTCCCAGCACTGTGGATGCAACGCCCACAGGAGTCGCCGAGGCCGGTGTCCGCATGGCCCGCGAGAAGGGGCATGATCTGGTGATTGTGGACACCGCCGGCCGCCTTCATGTGGATCAGGAACTCATGGCGGAACTCCGCGGAATACGCGACGCCATCCAGCCTGTGGAGATCCTGTACGTGGCCGATGCCATGACGGGTCAGGACGCCGTGACCAGCGCAAGCAGTTTCCATGAGAGCTTGAGCCTGACCGGGGTGATCCTCTCCAAGCTGGACGGTGACGCCAGGGGGGGTGGCGCCCTGTCCCTCAGGGCCGTGACCGGCGTGGCCATCCGTTTCGTTGGCACGGGCGAAAAAGTTGATGCCCTGGAGCCGTTTCATCCCGACAGGATGGTCTCCCGGATCCTGGGGATGGGTGATGTATTAAGCCTCATTGAAAAAGTCCAGGAGGTGGCCGATGAGAAAGATGCCCGCATCCTGGCCCGGAAGATGCGGCAGGCGACCTTCACCCTGGAGGATTTCCGGAATCAG
>JAPUKF010000146.1 GCA_027295805.1 Acidobacteriota bacterium
AGACCCGGCACGACGTGGGCCGCGCGGCTCTCGAGGAGAGGATCTTCAAGTGGAGCGATCGCTTCCGCAAGCGCCTCGTTGAACAGCAGCAGGCCATGGGCCTCTCCTGTGACTGGGACCGTCAGCGTTACACCATGGACCAGGTCTGTCGCCGGGCCGTTCTCTGGACCTTCTTCGCGCTCTTCAGGGATGGCCTGATCTACCGCGGCGACCGCCTGGTGAACTGGGACTGTCACCTTCAGACCGCCGTCTCGGATGACGAGATCGTCCGAGACACCGTCCAGGGCTCATTCTGGCACCTCCGCTATCCGGTTCTGGACCCTGAGCCCGGCGAACCGGATCATGTGATTGTTGCCACCACCCGCCCCGAGACCATGCTGGGCGACACTGCCGTGGCCTGCCACCCGGATCCCGAAGCAGCCATGGAGGAACGCCTGCAACAGCTAACTCAGCGTCTTCGCGGGGCCGCGAGCAAAGATCGCGCAGCCCTCGAGGAAGAGATACGGGCGCTTGAGGAGCGGCGAACAACCCACCTCCCCGGTCTGATCAAGCTGGCCGCCATGGCCAGGGATGGGAGACGGATCAAACTTCCCCTGGTGGATCGAGAGATTCCTTTGATCACCGACACCTGGGCCCGGCCTGACCTGGGCAGCGGCGTGGTGAAGATCACGCCGGCCCACGATCCCAACGACTATGACGTCTGGCAGCGCCATGCCCACACCATCGACATCATCAACATCCTGCGACCGGACGGCACTCTCAACGAGAACGCCGGCCCCTATGCCGACCTGGATCGCTTTGTCGCGCGGGAGCGGGTGGTGGCCGACCTGAAGAGCCGGAACCTTCTGGAGAAGGTCGAAGAGCGCACCCTGGACCTGGCATTGTCGGATCGTTCCAAGACGATCATCGAGCCGTACGTCTCGAGGCAATGGTTCGTGCGCATGGCCGATGTGGACGGAGGCGTGGTTCTGGGGCGCGGCACCGATAACGAATTCAGCGCGCCCGGCCTGGCACAAGCGGCCCTGGACGCCGCCGATTCCGGCTGGCGCTCCCCCAGCGGCCGCGTGCTCTCGTTCCATCCCGACCCCGAAAGGTATCAGAACACCTACCGCACCTGGCTCGAGGAAAAACGCGACTGGTGCATCAGCCGGCAGCTCTGGTGGGGACACCGGATTCCCATATGGTCCATCCAGGTGGACCACGACAATCACCGTGAACTGGCGCATCTGGCCGCGGAGTTCTCCGCCCGCGACGATGCCTGCGTGCGCCTCGGTCATGCCGACGGCGCATGGATCTCGCTTCAGGATGCATCCACTCAGGCGGCAGACGATCCATGGGCCGCCGCCCTCACCCAGGGAGACGTCTCTCTCCAGGTCTGCCTCCGTGACCACGACAAGGCCCAGGATCTGATCGGTCGGCTGGAAGCCAGTGGCCTCCAGCAGGATCCTGACGTCCTGGATACCTGGTTCTCCAGCGGCCTGTGGCCCCACTCGACGCTCGGGTGGCCGGACCCGGCCACGGCCGCGGTGGAACCCGGACAGACGTCGCCTGCGGCCATGGGCGACGAACCCGATGCCCTCTCCTTCTACTACCCAGGATCCTGTCTGGTCACCGGGCGCGACATCATCACCCTCTGGGTGGTGCGTATGGTGGTGCTCGGCCTTTATAACATGGGCGACGTGCCCTTTACCGATGTCTTTCTCCATGCGACCATCCTCGACGGCAAGGGTGAGCGGATGTCCAAGTCCAAGGGAAACGGCATCGACCCGGTGGATATCAGCGCACGCTATGGCACCGATGCCATGCGTTACGTCATCTGCGAGATCCAGACAGGCACTCAGGATGTCCGCCTGCCCATCCAGGCCATCTCGCCGTTCACAGGCGAACCGGTGGATCTGGCAACGGCCCGGCATGGCAGCACCATTTTCACCTACATCTGTCCTGCCTCGGGGAAAGAATTCGATGTGCTGGGCACCATGCCCGATGTTCCCGCCGCACGCCTCATCTCCGATCGCTTCGAAGTGGGACGAGCTTTCTGCAACAAGCTCTGGAACGCGGCCCGCTTCGCTCTCCTGAACCTGGAAGACGCCACCTTCACGCCGCGGAAACTGGCTGACCTGGCCCTGGAAGATCGATGGATCCTGTCGCGGCTGGCACGCACCATCGAGACGGTGCAACAACAACTGGAGGCATACAACCCCAGCGCCGCCCTCTCCTCCACCCGGGAATTCTTCTGGGGGGACCTCTGCGACTGGTACCTGGAGATCATCAAGCCCCGCATGCGCCGGGAAGACGACGCTCCCCTGGCGCGCCAGGTCCTGGCCTTTGCCCTGGATCAGGTCCTGCGTCTCCTGCATCCTTTTGTTCCGTTCGTCACCGAGGCCCTGTGGGAGAAGCTGAACCAGCGTGCCCCCCAGCGGGGCATCACCACGGAACTTCCTGCTACGCCGCTGCTCATGAGTGCTACCTGGCCACGGGCCGTCGCCGAGGCCATGGACCTTGAAATGGAAGAGAAATTCGCCATCCTGCAGGAGACCGTGCGCGCCATGCGTGATCTGCGCAGTCGCTTCAACGTGCCACCGGCACGCCGTCTGCCGGCTCGGGTGCGTGCCACAGGTCCCATCGCCGCGAGCATGGAGCAGTCCCGGGACATGCTCTGTTCCCTGGCTTGCCTTTCGAGCCTGGAGATCGCTGAGCAGGTGATCCGCAAACCGGATGCCGCCACGGCCCTGGTCCAGGACGTGGAAATTCACCTGGGAGGCATCGTGGATCCCGCGCAGGAGCGAGCACGACTTACGAAACAGCGGGCTCGCCTGGCCAAGGAGATGGAAGCCTCACGGCGCAAGCTGGAGAACGAGAAGTTCATCAGTCGCGCCAAACCCGAGGCCGTCAGCAAAGAACGGAGCAAGGCGGCGGACCTGGAACGCCAGATAGCCAGCCTGGATGAGAACCTCAGCGCCCTGGGGTGACACGGCCAAGAGAGCCGAGGAGAACGCATGTCCCACAAGCCGCCCCTCATGGATGCCCCTTCCTACCGTCTGGCCTACAAGGACGATGACTTCCTGGGCCGCCCGGAGCTCCGCCCCGTGCGCCTTCAGCTCGAGTTGCTGAAACCTGAACTGATCCAGCAGGAGGAACAGATCCGGTCCACCGTAGTGGTCTTCGGATCGACACGCATCCGCGAACCGGAAGCAGCGCAGGCAATCATGGACAAGGCTCTGGACAAGGCCCAACGTCATCCCCGTGATGAACTGGCTAGGATGGAACTGGAACGCGCCCGCAGGCTCCTGGCCAATGCGCGCTACTACACGGAAGCCCGCGAGTTCGCCCGCCTGGTATCGGCCGAATGCCAGTCCCAGGGTCAGTGCGACTACGTGGTGGTCACCGGTGGCGGACCGGGCATCATGGAGGCGGCCAACCGGGGAGCCGCCGACGCCGGCGGCAAGAGCATCGGTCTGGGCATCGTCCTCCCCGGCGAGACGAAACCCAACCCATACATCACCCCGTCCCTCTGCTTTCAGTTTCACTACTTCGCCATCCGCAAGATGCATTTCCTCATGCGCGCTCGCGCCCTGGTGGCCTTCCCCGGCGGATTCGGGACCATGGATGAGTTGTTCGAGACGCTCACCCTTCTCCAGACCCGGAAGATCGACCCCGTTCCGGTTCTCCTCTTCGGCCGCGGCTACTGGGAGAAGATCATCAATTTTCGCGAGATGGTCATGGAGGGGACCATCTCACCGAGGGATCTGGCCCTTTTTAATTATGTAGAAACCGCGCGGGAGGCCTGGGACGTCATCTCGGCGTTCACAGTCGGCCCTGGCAGCACAGGCACCTGAGTTGAGCATCATCGACATAGCCGCGGTCCTGCTCATGCTGGCCGCCGCCAGCAGCTACATCAACCATCGCTACCTGGGCCTGCCCAACACCATCGGCCTGACCCTCGCGGGCCTGGTGGCAGCAATCGCCGTGCTGGCCCTGGACCTGGCATGGCCGGACCTGGGCCTGGCCCAGGTCGTGCGCAGCGGACTGGCGCAAGTTGATTTTCCCGAGCTCCTCATGCGGGGCATGCTGGGCTTTCTTCTCTTCGCCGGTGCCCTCCACGTGGACCTGGAAGACCTTCTGGCCCATCGCTGGCCGATCATCTTTCTGGCCACGGCCGGTGTCCTCATCTCCCTGGTGGTCGTGGGTAGCGGCAGCTACTGGCTCTTTCAACTGGCCGGCACGCCGGTCTCATTCGCTTACTGCCTGGTGTTCGGCGCCCTCATATCCCCCACCGATCCCATCGCCGTGCTGAGCGTCATGAAGTCTCAGAACGTCCCCAGGGGACTGCAGATCAAAGTGGCGGGAGAAAGCCTGTTCAACGACGGCATCGGCGTTGTGGCCTTCTCCCTTCTCCTGGCCGGTGCCAGCGGTCACGGCGCACACGGCGGCGGGATGGGCGCTGCCGCCGTGGCGCTCCTCCTTCTTCAGGAGGTGGGCGGCGGAATCCTCCTGGGCCTGGTTGCCGGCTACCTGATCTACCGGCTCATGCGCAGCGTGGACGAGGCCGATCTGGAGATTCTCATGTCGGTGGCCCTGGTCATGGGCATCGCGTTCATCGCCTTTCGCCTGCACACCTCGGCGCCCCTGGCCTGCGTGGTCGCGGGTCTGTTCATCGGAAATCACGGACGACGATTTGCCATGTCACCCACGACCCGCACCAGCCTGGATGGTGTCTGGTCGTTCCTGGATCAGTCCCTCAACGGCGTCCTGTTCCTGCTGGTGGGCCTGGAGGTGGTCGCCACCCTGAGCCCGAAGCCGGCTCACCTGCTGGCCGCGGCCCTCCTTCTGGTCCTGGTTCTGGGAGCCCGACTTGTTTCCGTGGCCGTTCCCATCGGGATTCTCCACACGCGGATGAAGTTCGATCCCGGTCTTATCAAGATTCTCACCTGGGGCGGCCTCAAGGGAGGGATCTCCGTGGCCCTGGCTCTTTCCCTGCCGCCGTTTCCGGGGCGCGCCGCCGTGGTGACAGCCACATCCATCATCGTGGCCTTCTCGGTGGTGATTCAGGGATTGACCATCGGACCCCTCATCCACCGCCAGATGGAGCGCAACAAAACGGCGGCGGAGACCGGCGGCTCATCCTGAGGACCCAGGATCACGGGCAGATTCGGCCAGTGCGCAGTGTGCCGTCCGACTCGCTTCCCAACGTGCCCTGGCCGACAACGGGACAGGCGTTCTCCGCGCGAATGAGATAATAAAACACGGAGTTGGGACCAGGAATCGTTGCATCGGTGGCCATGGTGTCCGAACTGTCGTCTGACTCGACACAGATTGCGTCGGAGGTGCTGAAGGATTTCGAATCTTGAGAGCGCAGCAC
>JAPUKF010000147.1 GCA_027295805.1 Acidobacteriota bacterium
CCAGGTCGGTCTGCCGGGGAGTATCCAGCATCATGCTGGACGGGGTTCCATTGCCCGCGGGAGCCGCCATCCCCCTCTCCGGAAAAGGCGGTGAACACCACATCCAGGTTGTTCTGGGGGATTAGACCAGATGCCCTTCGACCCACAGCGTGCTTTCTTGAAAGGACCCGACAGGTTCCCAAGGTTCAGCGTCCCGGGCCACGGCCAGCCTCTGGCGGCGGCAGGCCTGGACCCCGGGGAACTGATCCTGCTGGTCCAGCGAGGCGGTCGGCAACTTGCACTCCTGGCCACCGAGATGGCCTATCACCACGTGGCCCAGGGCAAGCTGGCCGGCCAACCGTACCTGGTGACCTTCTGACTGGTCTGCCACACCGGGGTCGGTCTGACTCCCATGATTCACGGCACGCTTCATCATTTCAGCGCCGGCGGACTCTACAACGGTCTTGTTCTGCTCATTGACGACGAGACCCGCACCTACTGGGACCACATGACAGGCTTTGGGCTCCACGGCCCTCTGCGGGACGAACAGCTGGCGCGGTGGAGCGTCCCCCTGACAACCGTCGCCGCGGCTCTCGAGGAACACCCCGATCTGACCCTGTTCCGATCCCGCCTGGTCTTCTGGAAAAGATGGCTCACGCGCCTGGCCCCACGCCTGGTGCGCGGGCGTGGCTGGCTGCCGTTCTTTTTTCACCGCACCATGGGCGAGAAGGACCTGCGGCGTCCCGCCATGGACCACGGTCTGGGTGTGGTGGTCGGCGGGCGCGCCCGCTATTACCCCATGGCTTCCATCCGGGACCCGCTGATCGATGACTGGGACGGGCGCCCGCTGCGCGTCCATGTGGACAAGAAGGACGGCTTCCCCGTGGCTCTCTGGGATGATGGCACCCGCCCTTTCCAGGTCTTCACCCGCTGGTACGGTTTCTCATTCACCTACCCGGGCTGCACCGTCCACACCAAAACCTGACAAGGGGTGCCGGCGCCTATTCACTAGCTGTGTTTCAGGGCTTGACGGTCGCCAGAGACACCCGCTTGCCCTGGCGGAGTACCTCGACTCTGAGAGTGTCGCCGGCAGCCAAGGCACGGACGGCTGCCCGGATGGCCTCGACGTTGCTCTCTCCCACTTTGATCCCCATGACGCTCAGAATGATGTCACCCCCCACGAGCATGGACTCTCCATCGATGGTGGCCATGTAGGTGCCCGGCCTGAGGCCAAGACTCTCTGCCGGCGAGTTGGCTGCCACCTTTTGCACAAGGACGCCGCCGGGCTGGGGGAGATTGAAGATCCCGGCCAGATCGCCGCTGAGGGGCAGCCCTTCCAGTCCGCTCCAGAACGATGGCTCGCCCAGGAGGAGGTCGCGTGCGGTGTTGGAGGTGACCGCGAACCCCAGCCCGTCCGAGCCGCCCGACTGGGTGATGATGTAACTCACCACTCCGATGACCTCGCCCTCCATGTTGAACATCGGGCCGCCTGAGTTGCCCTGGTTGATGGCGGCATCGGTCTGGAAGAACTCTCCCAGGCGGAAGCCGCTCTGAATGGTGTTGGGACGCCGGCGGGCGCTGATATGTCCCACCGTCAGGGTGTGGCTGATCCCGAGGGGAGCGCCGATGACAAACACCTCATCGCCGACCTCCGCTTCCTCGGAGTCGCCCAGTATGGCCACGTGAACGTCGGGGGGATCAACCACGAGCTTCAGCAGGGCCACGTCCGCCGACGGCTCCGAGGCGACCACCCGGGCCCGGAGTTTCTCGCCGGTGGCGAACTCCACGACCACCACGTCGGCTGTCTGCACCACATGGGCGGCGGTGAGCACCATGCCGTCCTGAGAGATCAGCACACCGGAACCGATGCCGCCAATGCTTACCGGCTGTTGCTGCCCGACTTCCAGGATTTCCCTCTCGGAGGTCTTGATGACCACAACCGAGGTGCTCACCTTCTGGAACAGTTTGCTGACCGAGCCTGCCGTCACGGGCCAGGGAAGGAACACAAGGATCAAGACCGCCAGAAATCTCTTCATCTTTTTGAATCTCCTGCTGCCGAAAGCTGATCTGGGCCGGTTCATGGGGAAGCCTACTGCCGCACCTGCAGCCCCTGCAGAAGCTGGCGTGCACCTTGATCCCGGGGCGATAATTCCACGAGCTTACGAGCATATCCCATGGCTGACTCCAGGTCACCGGAGTCGCGGCTGATGGTCGCCAGACCAAGCAGCAGTTCCCGGTTTCCGGGATGCTCCAGGTGAGCGCGGCGCAGGACCTCGAGCGCCCTGCCGGTCTCGCCGCTGGAATGAAGGGCAACGCCCAGGACATAGTGGAAGCGGACATTTCGCGGGTTCAACTCCGCCGCGCGGCCGAGGTTATGGAGAGCCTCGGCACTCTGCCCCCGCCTCACCAGGAGCAAGCCAAGAGCGAAATGGATGTCCCCTGCCGCCGGGTCCACGGCCAGAGCCTCTCTGAGAACTTTTTCCCCTTCGTCATCCCGGTTCTGCAACCTGTACAGATCCGCCAGATTGACATAACTTGGAGGGAAGGCCGGTGCCTGCGCCAGTGCTCTCTTGTATGACTGCTCCGCATGATCCAGGTCTCCGGACTGGGCGTGAAGCCAGCCCAGGTTGAGGTGAGCCTCCGGTCGATCGGCATTGACCAGTTCAGAGATTCGATAGGCGTCGAGTCCGGCTTCGATGGAAGCGCGTTGGTCCTGAGTCATCTGCTCCGGCGGCACGGTGGCAAGAACGCGCGCCGCCGCGAGTCTCACCGCGCGGATGGGATCATTCAAGAGAGGGAACACCAGGGTGAGCAGCGCCTTGGCATCGAGAACCTGAGATGACCCGGCGGCAGCGGCCCGCACGAGAGGATCTGAGTCCTGGAGAGCACGCCGGAGAGCCGGTAGCGAGGCGGGGCTGAGATAGCGGTCGATCAACGACACGGCGGTGGCTCGTGCAATCGCTGGAACGGCCGGATCGTTGATCAGTCCGGCCAAAGCTGCCTCGGCATCCACCAGACCCTCCCGTCCGGCGTGGATCGCTTCACCGTAGTGCCCAGGGCGCCGGGGAGACTCGAACCACACCTCAACCGCCTCACTGGACCACTGGGCCGTGTGGTCGTCGTGGCACCCGTTGCACGCATTGGGCGTACCGATCTTCACCGAGAGATCCGGGCGCGGGATACGGAAGCTGTGGTCCCGTCGCGGATCGACAACCATGTAATTCCTGGCCGGCATATGGCACTCAACGCAGGAGGCGCCTGGAGAATCCGGGTCGTGGTGATGGTGAGCCGGAGTGGCATATTTTTCTGGGAGGTGGCAGCGAGCACAGACTCCGTCCGCCGAATCTCTGAGTTGCACGTCATGAGGGTCATGGCAGTCGGTGCATGTGACCCCCTCGCTGTACATGGCGCTCTGGATGAACGACCCGTAGACGTAGACCTCCTCCAGGATCTGCCCATCGGCATGGTAAAGAGTTTCATCCAGGAGTGCGGGACGATAGGTGTCCATGATGGGGCTGCCGTGGATGTACTTTGCGTGAATCACGGATCGACGCATGTGGCAGCGGGCACAGGTGTCCATGACGATACCCGAGGGGCGTGGCGGATCCCTCCTGGCCAGGCCGGTCACCGGGTCCATGTTCCACTCGGCTCGGTCTTTCCCGAGATCCACAAGGAGCCCCTTCTGCGGGCTTTGCTCCGGCTCTCCGCCTTCAGCGACCGCCTTCGCCCACGTCACATGGTTCGACGCAGGCCCATGGCACGTCTCACATGAGACGTCGATCTCCGACCATTTTGTCGCATAGCTATCCGCATGGAGATCGTAATTTTTCTCCAGATTGGTGGAGTGACACTCCGCACACATGAAATTCCAGTTCTGGGCGATGCCAGTCCAGTGGAGGAGGTCGTCGTATGGAACCGGGTCGCCGGGATAGAGATGGAACCAGCGCTGGCCGCCCTCTTTGGCGGGACGCGTATCCCAGGCGATACCCAGAACCTGGTAGCGCCCGTCCGGAAACCCAATGAGGTACTGCTGGAGAGGAACGACCCCGAAGGTGTACTCGATCTCATACTCGTGGAGCTCGCCATCGGGCCCATCCGTCTGGACAAGGAAGTTTCCGTCACGTTTGAAGAACGTCGAGGTGACACCGAAATGCGTGAAGGACGTATGGTCGAAGTCGCCCAGCACCGTGGTCGCGTCGGCCACCTCCATGGCCAGGTCGTGGTGCGATCCGGTCCAGAGATCGAACTGCTGCCGGTGGCACCCGACGCAGGTCTGGCGCCCCACGTATGACGCACTGGTCCGGTCCCTGTTCGTCCCCGGGTCCTGGGGGGCCGGCTCCCCGACGCACCCCTGGCCGGCCACCACCATGAACACCACGGCAAGCAAGATGAGTCGCATGTCGGCTCATCCTAGCGCAGGAGCCAACGCCACCGAGAACAACCCGGCGGCATGGCAAGCCTCCTATATTGGTCGAACTCGCGATTCCCCCGGAGAACCTCGGCCTGGAGGCCCGACTGAAATATCGCGAGAGTCGCGTTGTTCGGCCGGGCCTCCGGGACACGAGTACTTCTGCCATCAGGCGGAACGAGCCTCGCGGACCAGTTGCGGCACTGCGGGAAAGTCCACTTCAGTCTCCGCGACGTGGTTGAAGTAGTTGCTGAAGATGTTCTTCACGACGTTGGCAACGATCTCTGCGATCTCGCCGTCGCTGTACCCCGCCTGCCGTACCTGGGCCACATCGTCGTCACTCACCCATCCTCTCTTCTCCACGATCGCTTTCGCGAACTGGAGCGCTGCTTCTTCATGGCTGTCGCCGGATAATGCCTCGCGACTGCGGTGGATCTGCTCCCGGCTCAGTCCGACCATCTGCCCGACCGCCGTGTGCGCGGCCAGGCAGTAGTCGCAACCGTTGATCTCGCTGACAGTCAAGGCGATCTGCTCGCGCAATGCGGAAGAGAGAGAACCTCCAGCCAGAGCATCGAAGCCGAGATATGCCTCCAGCGCGGCCGGTGAATTGGCGAAAGTGCGGGTCAGGTTCGGGGTCATCCCATACTTCTTATGAACTGCGTCCAGCAATTCCTTGGTTTTTCCGGTGGCTGTTTTAGGATTCACGGCTTATAGTCTTGGCATAATTGTCTCCTTTTTCGTTTGTTCGGGTTTCAGTTCTGCATTACTCCCATGGAAGAAGCGCCAGGTTGCCCTGCATCTTGCTCGCCGCGACCAGGTGGTGTGCTTCGGTGACCTGCGACAGCGGGAAGGTCTGCTGCAGCAGAGCTCTGACACGGCCCTGCTTCACCTGCTCCAGACCCCATTCCAGGTCTTCCTTGCCGCCTGCGAAAGCGCCACGAATCTGCTTTTGCGCGAAGAAGAGCTGGATAAGATTGATGGTGGCTTCCGGCCCCGCACTGAAGCCGTACGGCACGATCACACCGCCGGTACGCAGGGCATCGAGGCCCCGCGTGAAGACCCCACCTCCGACGCCGTCGATGACCACATCCACGCCCTGGCCGCCTGTCTCGTCCTTTGCGACCTGAACGAAGTCCTCGGTACCGGTCACGATCACACGGTCCGCGCCGACCGACTCCACGAAGCCGGCCTTGGCGGCCGAGCGAACGGTGGACAGCACGCGGGCGCCTAGCGCCTTCGCCACCTGGATCGACATGCTGCCCGTACCGGATGCGCCGGCCTGGATCAGAACGGTATCGCCTTCTTTCACCTGGCCGATGTTTTTCACCGCGCTTGCCGCCATCACCAGCACCATGGGTAGCGTTGCCGCCTCAGCAGGAGTCAGGCCGGTGGTATCCCTCACCACCCACTGGGCCGGAACGTTGATGTACTGCGCGTAGGTACCGTCCGAGTGCACGCCCCGGACCTGGAAGCTGGCCGCGTTGACAAACGGCCGGACGTCGTACTCGGCGGGGTCGGTGGGATAGCCTGTCAGCGGAATGACCCGCTCGCCGATCTCGAAGCCGGTCACGTCGTCCGCCACCGCGTCGATCACACCCGCGGCGTCCGCTCCGAGGATCCGGGGAAATGTGATCTGCTCCTCGGTGAGAAACTCCCCGTTGCGGATGTAATGCTCCAGACGGTTGATTCCCGTCGCCAGAATCTTGATGCGCACCTCTCCGGGCTGAAGCCCGGGAACCGCAGCATCCTCGACCTTGAAGACATCCGGCTTTCCAAAACCGTGGATGCGGGCGGCTTTCATGGTCTTCACCTGCGCAGGCGTGCCGACGGCAGTGGCAGTCTCCTTAACTGTTGCTGTGGAACTCATGATCTTCCTCCTCTCTCTCGGGTCATGCGGCAAGGTGCCGCGGTAGTCCTGTCGGTCAGTCTATCTACTAGAAGGTAGGCAAGGTGGCCAAAAAAAAGCGACCTCCCTAATCTCCTGGTTTCATTGCCTCCTTGATCTGCTTGATCACAGTGCGCAGCTTCTGCCGGCCCTGGGCGCGGCCCAGTTGCAGCGCGCCCTGCATCGCGCAGAAAATCGTCTCGGCCTGGTCCTGTGGCTTACCGGGAAACACCATGGCACCTCTCTTGCGCCCTTCAGTGAGAGTGTCTGCAATCCAGGAAACCACGAAACGGATCAGCGACGCCATTTCCGCGGCCATGCCTTCCGGCACGACATTGACCTCTGCCTGTACGGAACCGGCGGCACAGATCTTCTCTCCTGTCCTGAGAACGCCCGTGACCATGCCGAAATAGCCATCGAGCTGGTCCCATGGATCGTCGTGCCTGGCCTTGGCATTGTTCAGCACGGCCTTGACTTGCTCGTGATAGCGATCCGCTACCGCCTTCCCGAGATCCATTTTGCTGCGGTAGTGGTGGTGGATGCTGGCCTTGGTGATACCGAGCCGCTCGGAGAGATCCTGATAGCTGAACGAGCTGAAACTCCGCGTTTGCAGCAGCTCGGTGGCCATGTCGACGATCTGTTCTTTTCTGTCCATGACAAATAACCTACCTACTAGATGGGAGATTGTCAACCCCCACCTTCAACTATTTTGTCCAAATTTCCCTAACCGTATCTATTTCAACAAGTTACATGACGGATTGTTCGGGGTCAGAAGGCCGCCGTCCAGGACGGACCAGGAATGCGCGACGGTTTTCATGCTGGATTGGGGTAGGATGGGCAGTTGCATCACTTCTTTAATGTAGTGCTCGCAATCCAGGCAAGGAGGCTCT
>JAPUKF010000148.1 GCA_027295805.1 Acidobacteriota bacterium
GTCCCTGTCCACGGTGGATGCTCTGCCGTGGGAGCTGGTGGCCCGCGCCCAGGACGGGGAGCCGGCGGAACGTGCCGACGAAGTGTCTGGCGGGAGGGTGGTTCGGGCCGCAGTGGCGGTGCCCGGCAGCGGCGACCCTCCGGCTGTGGTCACGGTGGGCTATCTTGTGCCCCAGCACCTGGCTGCTCTCAACCGGCGCCTGGCCCGTTCGGCGGAAAGCTATCTGCAGACCAAGGCCCTGAAGAGCCCCATCCAGCGCTCCTATTACCTGGTCCTGAGCCTGGTGACGGTCCTGGTCCTGTTCGCCAGTGTCTGGGTGAGCCTGGCCCTGGCGCGGCGCATCACCATTCCTATCCAGGTCCTGGCCGAAGGGACTCGTAAGGTTGCCGCCGGCAACTTGGACTTCCACCTGGACGTGGATACCGACGACGAATTCGGCATCCTGGTGGACTCCTTCAACCGCATGACCAGCGATCTGCGCACGGCCAAGGAGGGTGAACAGCGGTCCCTGGAAGCCCTCACCGCGGGCAATCGAGAACTGGCCGAACGACGGCGCTACATGGAGACCCTGCTGGAGAACATCAGTCCCGGTGTGGTTTCCATGGATGGTGAAGGGCGGGTCACCATCATCAACCGTTCCGCCTGCAGGATCCTGGATATCCGTGCGCAGGACAATGTGATCGGCTTGAAGGTCGACGAGGTCCTGGCCCGTCCCGAGCACCGGGAACTGCGGGACGCCATCTCCGAGGCGCGCCATGGCAGCCACGGAACCCGTGAGCGCCAGGTGACCCTGCATGCCGAAGGCCGGACCCGGACCGTCAGCGCCATCCTGACGCCCCTGCCCCGCGTGGCCCAGGACGCGCCGGGGTTCATCGTGGTCCTGGAGGATGTGACCGACCTTCTGCGCGCTGAGAAGATCGCCGCCTGGCAGGAAGTGGCTCGCCGCCTGGCCCATGAAATCAAGAACCCCCTCACACCCATCCAGCTCTCCGCCCAGCGGATTGCCAAGAAATTTCGCCAGGGGGACGCCGACCTGGAGCGGGTGGTGGAGGAGGGGACCGAGGTCATCCTCAGCGAAGTGCGGGGCGTCCAGCGCCTGCTGGGTGAGTTCTCGCGTTTTGCCCGGCTGCCAGCGGTGCAACCGGTTGCGGTGGATCTCCACCAGGTGATCGACCAGGCCATCGCGTTGTATGACGGCCTGCATCCCCATGTCACGTTCACCCGGGACTATCATGCTCCTGAGCAGGCCATGGAACTGGACCCTGAACAGATGAAGCGGGTGTGCGTGAACCTGTTCGACAATGCCATCGAGGCCATGGAGGGCCGGGGGGCCATCTCGGTGCGTACTTCTCACCTTGCGGAGAGCCACAGGTTTCGCCTGGAGATCAGTGATGACGGGCCGGGAATTCCCGAGGGGGATCGGGAGCGGATGTTTCTTCCCTATTTTTCCACCAAACGGAGGGGAACCGGCCTGGGCCTGGCCATCGTCAACCGCATCATCGCCGACCACCATGGCTCGGTTCGTGTCGAGATGAATGAACCGCATGGCAGCCGCATTGTCATCGACCTTCCCGCGTTGGCCTGAGGAGTGTCTCCCTTGCACAAGCCGCGCATTCTCGTGGTGGATGATGAGGCCGGCGTGCGCCGGACGCTGACGGAAATCCTCAAGGACGAGGGATATCAGGTGGTCGTCGCCGCCGATGGGAATGAAGCCCTTGCCATGGTGAAGAAGCAGCCACCGCGGGTGGTGCTTCTGGACATCTGGATGCCCGGTCGCGATGGGCTGGAGGTGCTGCCGGAGATTCGCCGCCAGGCGCCAGGGGCGGCGGTCATCATGATTTCAGGACACGGCACCGTGGAGACCGCGGTGAAAGCGACCAAGCTGGGCGCTTTCGATTTCGTGGAAAAACCCTTCTCTCTCGATAAGATCATCGTGACAGTGCGCAACGCCATCCGCCAGGGAGAGCTGGAGGAGAAGGCCCGCCTGCTGACGGAACAGCTTGTGGGTGACGAGGAGATCATCGGCAACTGCGCACCGATTCAGGAACTGCGCGCTCAGATCCTCAGAGCGGCGCCGTCCAGCGCGCGGGTTCTCATCTTTGGTGAGAACGGCACCGGCAAAGAGCTGGTGGCACGCATGATTCATCGCCATTCATTGCGCCGCGACGAGGCTTTCGTGGAAGTCAACTGCGCCGCCATTCCCGAGGATCTCATCGAGTCGGAGTTGTTCGGGCACACCAAGGGCGCTTTCAACGGTGCATCGGAAGCCAAGCAGGGGAAGTTCGACATGGCCCATGAGGGGACCCTGCTCCTGGACGAGGTTGCCGATATGAGCATGAAGGTCCAGGCCAAGGTGCTGCGGGTGCTCCAGGAGCAAACCTTCGAGCGGGTGGGCGGCACCGAACCCCTGAAGGTCGATGTGCGTGTCCTGGCCGCCACCAACAAGAGCCTGGAGGAAGAGATCGCCGCCGGACGGTTCAGGGAAGATCTTTACTTTCGCCTGAATGTGATCCCCATCCAAGTACCGCCTCTGCGGGAGCGGGAGGAGGACGTCCTTCTCCTGGCCCGGCATTTCTCCGGGCAGTTTGCGCGCCAGTATGGCGAGGCGATCAAGACCTTCACGCCTGCCGCCGAAGAAGCCCTGCGCTCCTATGGTTGGCCGGGCAATGTCCGAGAGCTGCGCAACATGATGGAACGCCTGGCCATCCTGGTGGAGAACAAAAACGTGGATCTGCCCGACCTGCCGGCGGTGGTCCGGGGCGGAAAGGGTGGCGCGACCCTCCCGGTCTCCGATTTCCCCAGCCTCAAGCTTGGCCGGGAGGCGTTCGAGAGGCAGTTCATCATCAAGAAGATCCGTGAAGCCAACGGCAATATCTCCCGGGCCGCCGACCTGCTGGGCCTGGACCGTACCAGTCTGTATCGCAAGATGAAGCAGTATGGCATCCGGCCCGAGGGCGGCTAGCAGAAGTCTCTTCTGCCAGGAAGGGCGCAGTCCAGCATGACATGGGCCATGAAGACGACGTGCGTGATCACCGTCATGGCGACCTTCCTGTTCCTGCCGATCCAGGCAGCCACCGGCGAGACCAAGGTGAGCGAAGTCGCCAGCCCGGTGCCGCCGCACCGGGCGCAAGCCGTCATGGTCGTGGATGTTCTGGACAAGGGCGGCGTGCCGGTGGAGGGTCTCACGGCGGCGGACTTCAATGTCAGGGTGGGTGGCACGGCGGTGGGAGCGCTTGTGGTGGAGCCTCTTGCGCCGCTCTCGGTGGTGTTCCTGACCGATGTCTCCTACCGCGCCATGGCGTACCAGGACCATGTCCGCCGCGGTATCGAGAGTTT
>JAPUKF010000149.1 GCA_027295805.1 Acidobacteriota bacterium
CGTCACGGGATGAAGATCGAGATCTGAGAGCCGTCAGACCCGATCCACGTCGGACTCGCCCTCGCTGCGGGCGATGATGGCGGCACCGCAGGAGTCGCTGAAGACATTCACCATGGTGCGGAACATGTCCAGTGGACGATCGATGGCCAGGAGGGTTCCCACCAGGATCGCCACTTCTGGCCCGCGCATGTTGATCGCCTCGGTGATGATGAAGATCACCACCAGTCCGGCCGAGGGGATCGCGGCGGCGCCGATGGAGGCCAGCAGTGCTGTCACCACAACGATGAACTGGGCCTGCACATCCAGGCCGAATCCCATGACCTGGGCCATGAAGATCACGGCGACACATTCATAGAGGGCCGTGCCATCCATATTAATGGTCGCCCCCATGGGCAGGACAAAGCTGGTGACCCGGTTGCTGACGCCCGCCTTCTTTTCCACGTCGTGGAGCGTGACCGGCAGGGTGGCCGCCGAACTGCTGGTGGAGAAGGCCGTGAGAAGGGCGTCGGTCATGTTGCGGAAGTGGATTCTGGGGTTGATGCGGCCCACCAGCAGCAAGAGAAGCGGCAGGGTCACGAAGAGGTGGATGGCCAGGCCGCTGGCCACGGTGAGCATGTACCACCCCAGTGGCTTGAAGCTCTCCACCCCCTTGTCGGCCACCGCGGTGGTGATGAGGCCCAGAACACCCAGAGGCGCCAGGCGGATGACGCCGCCGGCAATGACCATCATCAGCTCGAAGCCGCTGTCGAACAGGCCTCGTAGCATGTCGGAGGGCCTGGGTGGCAAGCGGGTGAGTGCGATGCCCATGAGGATGGCAAAGAAGATGAGGCCCAGCATGTCCCCACTGGCGGCGGCCGCCACCGGGTTGAGGGGTATGAGGCGCATGAATATCTCGGACAGGCTGCCCGGTGTATCCAGTTGCTCGACCTCGACTCTCTCTGCTGTCGTGAGGTCCGAATGGCTGCCGGGCTGGATGACATTCACCAGCACCAGGCCGACCAGGATGGCCAGGACACTGGTGGTGACGTAGTAAGCCAGGGTCTTGGCGCCGAGACGTCCCAGGCTGCGGCCGCTGCCCACCGAGGCGATACCACTTGTGATGCTGGTGAGTACCAGCGGCACGATGACCATACGCAGGAGGCGGATGAAGACCGTGCCCATCCAGCCGACCCATGGAACCGCCGGCTCACCGATACCGAAGCCAAGGACCAATCCTGCACCCAGGGCCATGGCGATCTGCCAGTGCAGGCGAAAATACCAGGGACCCTGGTGGAGGCTGGGACTCATGGCTCCACACTATGCCCTGTGACGGGCCGCGTGGCAAGACTTTGTCACCGTCGTATACTGAGGCCATGCATCTGCGCACCTTCGTGCTGGTTCTCCTGCTGGCTGGAGCCACCGCCATGGCGGCGGGCACGCCTCCTGGGCCCCGTTTCCCGGGGGGCGCCGTGATTCCACGCCCTGAGTTCAGAGTCCGGAGTGTGCTACGCCAGGCCCGCGCCGGGGACCCCGGGGTCGGACTCTTTGCCGCAGCGCAGCCGGCATGGTGGGTGGCGGCCAGTCCCTTGAGCGGAACTGTGGCCCGGGCCTTCGGCCCCGGGCTGTCTCTGGACGGTGATGCCGGTGACGGGTTGGCATTCCGGGGCCGGGCGTGGCTGGGTCGGCGCCCTGAACTCCTGGCCGTGCCGCTGGGCGAACTCACCGCCGGCCAGGTTCTGCCGGGGCCGTCCGCACCGGGCGCCGTCCGCTGGCTGCGTTTCCAGCAGCGGCATGGCTCGTTGAGAGTGCTGGGCGCTTCCCTCAGCATGGCCGTGGGTGATGGCAAAGTCGTCTTCCTGGCCAGCAGGGCAATGGGCGCGGTGACGGTGTCGACGATTCCATTGCTGTCGACCGCCGATGCTCTGGAGGCTGTCCGCCGCTACAGCGGTGCGGCAGACCTGGACCTGGCAGGCGTTCCGGAACTGGCTCTGGTCCCGCGCATCCTGGAAGTCGGTGTGGTGGAACGGCTGACCCATGATCTGGTCTGGCGTCTGGAGGTTCTGGCCGCGGGGGATGATCTCATGGAGATGCACCATGCCTGGGTCCATGCCCGCGACGGGCGCATGGTGGCGTTCTTTCCCGATGCGGTGTCGGCTGCCTGTGTGGCCGACCCCCGCCGGGCCAAGGGGAGCGTGCGCGGGGGAGTCCGGCCCAATCGGGCCGACGACCAGGAGGTTGACATGGCCTTGCCGGGGGCTCCGGTCAGCGCCGGGCCCCTGCTGCTGGAAGCCGATGCCGGGGGACGATTCGCTTTTTCAGGCAGCGCCGCAAGCAGTGACCTGCAGGGCTCGCGCTTCAAGATGGCGTGTGTGGATTGCCAGCAGACGATTCCTCTGGCGTCTGATGACGGGGCGGGTCGGATCACGTTCGGCAGCGGGGGCGGGAGCAGCGGCCCGGCCGTGCCCGGCAATGGCACGTCCACCCCCGCCGATCGCACGGCCTTTTTTCAGCTCGAGCAAGGTCGCCTTCTCCTGGGAAAATGGGATGTGGATGCGGTGCCCGACCTGAGGGTGCAAGTCAATATCAGCAATTTCTGCAATGCCCGCTCGGGCGCCTACTGGCTGGAGTTTTATCAAGAAGGGAACGGCTGCAACAACACCGGTGAGATCCGCGACATCATGCAGCATGAACTCGGCCATTCGTGGGATCGCTTCGACGGTAACGGAATCACCAACAGCGGCATGTCCGAGTGGAAGTCCGACATGATGGCCCTCACCATGGGTGGTGATGCCTGTGTGGGGGAGTCGTTTTACGCGAACGAGGCGTTCGGGCCGACCTCTGCGTGCAGCGGCGTGCGGGACCTGGACGAACTGGCGGCCGGCCGGCAGGACCTGCCGGCTGCGCCGACCGCGGACTGTCCCACCTGCCCGACACTGACCCGCAGTGTCCGACTTGCGGTCTGCGGGAGCGGCGTGCACTGCATCGGCTCCATCGCCGGGCAGGCCATCTGGCATCTGCGCAACAATCTGCTCAGTGGCGACGACTACGTTTCTGGCCTGCCGCTGCCCGCCGGAAATCCTGCTCTCAGTTCGCTCCAGATGCGCTGGCTGCTGGAGCGCTGGCTCCTGGGTGGTGGTGTTCCCATGGAGACCTGGGATCCGACCGCCGCCGGTGTCTCCATCTACGACGCCGTCATGGTCGCCGATGACGATGACCAGAACCGGGCCAACGGCACGCCTCATGCCGCCTATATCAACGCCGCCTTCAGCCACCACGAGATCGAAGAATC
>JAPUKF010000015.1 GCA_027295805.1 Acidobacteriota bacterium
CTGGGTCCCCTCGGGGGCGTCCTGGACCTGGAAGATCCTGTGAGCGCCATGGAGCGAATGGGCACGTTGGAACTGCTGCTGACGTCGGTCTATCTGACCGTCTCGTTCCTGATCCTGGCCATCCGTTCCACCCGGGCGACAGTCCCCTCGGCGCGCCGCCAGCTACGGTGGTGTGCCTGGGGCGTCGGGGTGGGAGCCCTCCCGTTCGTCATGTTCTACCTGATACCCCAGGGTCTCAAGGTGGAAACACCCGCCATGGCGGATGTCTCCATGCTGCCCCTGATAATCCTGCCTCTGGCATTCTCCACCGCGATCCTCAAGTACCGCCTGGCGGATCTGGACCTGTTCGTCAAGCACGGTGTGACCGCCCTGATCATGGCCCTGTTTTCCCTGGTGCTGTTTCTGGCCATGAACCTGGCCCTGCGCTCGACTCTGGGCCTGCCGGGGATCAACCGGAGGGTCTTCACAGTGCTGGCGGCTGTCGTGGTCTTCCTCCTCTACCCTCACCTGCGCCGAGTGGTGGGGGAAGGAGTCGACCGGGCTTTTTACATGGGTCATTACGATTATCGCCGCACTCTCCAGCAGTTCGCTGGCGAACTCAACTCAGAGAGGGAACTGCTGCCGCTCATGGTGAAATTTCATGAGCGGATTCGCCGGACCTTGCCGGTAAGGTATTCGGTGTTGCTCCTGCCCGAGGCGAGCGGCGGTGTGCGCATCCTGGATACCTTCTGCCCTCTGGATCAGGCAAAGGATGAGGACCTCATCCCGACCGGACATCCGCTTCTTCTGCAGCTGGAAACCGCCGACAGCGTTCACCTGGACCGGGGCCAGCGCGAAGCCCTCCCGGGCCGGGCTCGGCGCCTGGGTCTGCAGAATTTTTTCCCCATGCGTGTCAAGGGACGCCTGGTGGCGGTGCTGGCCGTGGCTTTGAAAGATGCCGATGAGGAGATGAACAGCGAGGATAACCAGCTGTTGACCACACTGGCGGCGCATGCCGCTTCATCCTTCGAAGGCGCTCGCCTGTACGAGGAAAACCTGGCGCGGATCCGCGAAGTAGGGCAACTGAAGGACTATAACGAGAGCATCGTGGAATCCAGTCGCGTGGGCATCCTGGTGCTGGATCAGGAGAAGCGGATCCGGGGCTGGAACAGGGCCATGGAGGACCTCTTCGAGCATGGCCGTCAGGATGTGCGCCAGCGGCCGGTGGCCGATATTTTCCCCACGGAGTTCGTGGCTCTGCTGGATGGAGTGCCCTCGTCCGGGCGCCGCATGGAGCGTTTCCCCCTGCCGGGACCGGGCCATTCCCCGCGCCTGTTCAACCTGGCTCTGGCCGAGATGCGCGGTCCCGGTGGTGGCCTAGTGGTGACCTTCGATGAAGTCACCGAACAGGTTCGCATGGCACAGCAGCTGGTCCAGTCGGAGCGCCTGGCCGCGGTGGGCCTGCTGGCGTCAGGAGTGGCCCATGAGATCAACACGCCCCTGACCGGGATCGCCTCCTATGCCCAGATGCTTCTGGACGATTGCTCTCAGGATGATGAGAGCCGTGAGTATCTCGAACGGATTCGCACACAGTCCTGGCGGGCTTCCCACATCGCCAACAGTCTCCTGAACTTCTCCCGGGGCAGTGGTGATCCCTTTCATAAAGTGGATATCAACGCCATTGTGGACGAAACGCTGGCCCTCTTCGGACCCCAGCTCAAAGGTCGCCATATCAAGATCGAAGTCGCGCCGGCTGAGGGGCAGACGCTGGTCCGGGGCCACCAGGGCCAGTTGCAGCAGGTCGTTCTCAACCTGCTGCTCAACGCCCGTGATGCCATGCCGGCGGGAGGGGCCATCCATATCCGGGCCGCAAGGGAAGGTGACCAGGTCGTTCTCCATGTGGCCGACACGGGAGAGGGCATACCCAGTGAAAATCTGGATCGGATCTATGACCCGTTCTTCACCACCAAGGGCTCGGGGCGGGGCACCGGGCTGGGGCTGTCGGTGACCTACGGCATCGTCAAGGATCTCGAGGGCACCTTGACGGTGCGCTCCCATCCCGGTGAAGGCAGCACCTTCTCGGTGCAGCTGCCGGTCTGGAACGAGGTCCGGGAAGAGAAGGTGAGCGCATGAAGGATGTCGCCGCGCATGGCGAAGGCATGCCCCGGGTGCTGGTCATCGATGATGAGCCCGTGGTCCAGGACGTGCTGGCACGCATTCTGGACCGAGCCGGATACGGAAGCAGCGCGGCAGTGACGGGCCGGGATGGCTTGCGACTGCTGGCCGAGGGAAAGCATGACCTGGTTATCCTGGATGTGATGCTGCCTGATAGCAACGGTGTCGATATCCTGCGCGCCATCAAGAAGGAGGATCGGGATCTGCCGGTCATCATGATGACGGCTTATGGCTCTGTGGATAACGCAGTCAGCGCCATGAAGGAAGGGGCTTTTCACTATGTGACCAAGCCCTTCGCCAATGAAGAGGTGCTCCTACTGGTGGAGAAGGCGCTGGATGCAAGCCGTTTGCGCTCGGAGAACCGGAGGCTGCGCAGCATCATCTCCCGGGAGGAGGAGTTCGAGGGGATTGTGGGGCGCAGCGCCGTCATCCGGGACATGTTCCGCCGGGTGGAGCAGATTGCCGCATCCCGCTCCACGGTCCTGGTTGCCGGTGAGAGCGGGACCGGCAAGGAACTGGTGGCGCGAGCCATCCACCGCCGCAGTCCCCGGCGGGACAACCCCTTCCTGCCCGTGCACTCCGGCGGGATCCCTTCGGACCTGGTGGAGGCCAATCTTTTCGGTCATGTGAAAGGAGCGTTCACCGGCGCCACCGCCGCCCGGGAAGGAATCTTCCGGGCCGCCGCCGGCGGCACGGTCTTCCTGGACGAGATCGGAACTCTGCGGCTTGAGTTGCAGGCCAAGCTGCTCCGGGTCCTGCAGGAGAGGGCGTTCATGCCGGTCGGCTCCACCGAGACAGTTTCCCTGGATGTGCGCGTGCTGGTCGCCACCAACGCGGACCTCCTGGCCCGGGTCAAGAGCGGCGAGTTCCGTGAAGACCTCTATTACCGCATCAAGGTTTTGCAGGTGGATGTGCCCCCTCTCCGCCGGCGCCGGGAGGATATCCAGCTTCTGGCCGAACATTTCCTGCAGAAATACTCCCTGGAGAACGGCAAGGAGATTGACAGCCTGCCGCCGGAAACGGTGGCGGTTCTGAATGCCTATAGCTGGCCCGGTAACGTCCGCGAACTCGAGAATGCCATCATTCAGGGCGTGGTCATGGGCCGGGGTCCCGTCCTGATGCCGGAAGATCTCCCGGCGGAGGTCAGGGGTGGCCACGGCGGGGGCCAGGCAAGTTCGCCTGTGGAGGCCGATGACCTGCTGCCGCCGGGCCTGTCCCTGGGGGAAGCAGTCGCCTCGTACGAACGGCGTCTCATCATGGAGGCCCTGGAGCGGTCCGGGGGTGTGCAGCGCCAGGCGGCCCGTCTCCTGGGCATGCGCCCGACCACTTTGAACGAAAAAATCAAGAGATTGGGCCTGAGGGCGAGCGAAAAAGCATCCTGAGCTGCTTTTGCAGTCGTCCCGCGCCGGCTTGCGGAGCAGCCACCGCGGCCCCGGGCTTGAGAGGTTGCCCCATCCCGGTTCTTGGGCGCATACTTATGGCAGGACCCGCACGGGGTCTCAGATGCTTTTACCTTGACGACCGGGAGAAACGCTTGGTAGCATCGACAAGATATCGGCAAAAAGGGGAGAATTTGGGGGCTGTCCTTTTGAACCATCGTCCCGTGGCCGCAAGGGAGCAGTGGCCGTGGAACGGAGTTGCAGGCGGGAGGCTGGCCGTCTGCGACGAGCGAGGCAGGGAGGTCGGAAGATGAAAATGACACAGCGATGGCTGTCTGTACTCCTCACCCTTGTGCTCTTGGCCGGGTTCGGTCTGGTTGCAGCCCAGGAGGTCCCGGCGACAACCACGGGGACCATGGTGGGGATGATCACCGATCCCCAGCAGTTGCCCCTGCCAGGAGCCACGGTTGTGGTCAGGAGCGTCAGTGCCGGCAGTGCTGAAAAGCCATTCGAACAGGCTGCCATGACCGGTGCCGACGGCAAGTACAAGATCACGGGTCTGCCGCCGGCTACCGACTACGAGCTGCAAGTCTCCTTCCCCGGCGGCGGCTTCTCAGCGGTCATGCAGGAACGCATCGTGATACGGGCCGACCGTGTCACTGCCGAGTCGGTGCAGCTCTTCGAGAACATTGTCGAGAAGGTCGTCGTGTCGGCCAAGCAGCACGACCGGCGGATAGTGGATCTTGCAGAAGTCGGCCAGGTGACCGAGTTCAGCGCGGAGTTCATTGAAGGCCTGCCGCTGCTGGGACGCAACTATCAGGACATCCTGAATCTGGCCGCCGGCGTCAGCGATTCGGACAATGATGGCAATCCCAATGTTCTCGGGGCTCGCGCTGAAAACTTCAAAGCGATCATCGACGGTGTCTCCAACCAAGATGTACTGGGAGGCACATTCGCCTCCAATCTCAATAACGACACCATCGAAGCGGTTGAGGTGATTCAGACCGGCGGCGATGCATCCCTGGGGCGTGCCTCGGGCAGTTTTGCGCG
>JAPUKF010000150.1 GCA_027295805.1 Acidobacteriota bacterium
CAGGGTCGGAGTGCTGCGACCGGTATTCCGGCGCAGATCTTGTTTGGCACAAACCCTTACAGGACAGGACATTGAGACAGGGAATCCGAATCGTGACGGTAGGATGAGAGGGTTGGCACGGAGCATGCTCTTTATTGGACCGCGGCGTGAAGGAGACCGCACCTGATGAACCGACACCTCTCTCCCAGCCTGGCAAGGGTCATGACGGCGATCGCGGCCGCGACCTTCGCTCTCCTGGTGCCCGGGGCGGCGCAGGCCGCCACCGAGGCGGCCGTCTGGGCCACGGCCGAGGGGCTTTTCCCCGGGACATTTTCAGGATCATGAGAAGGGGCACGACGATGTCATGGGCCCCAATGAGAGCTATGCCGTGGGAAGATGGACCGGGCCGACCCGCCATGGTTCCTATTCGGGCTTCAACCTTCCCGCCCAGGCCTGGGTCCCCACCGTGGTCCAGGTGGTGCTGGCAGGCTACGTGACCGGTCCGCTGCAGAATGAGTCTCTCCGGGTCACCCTGGATACCCCCGGTGGCAGCTATGGCCCGCTGACCCTGCGAGCGGCCCGGGCCAACGAGCACGTGGGCGCCGCCGCCGCCGGCTCCTGGGTCATCGATTTTTCATCCTTCTACGCTTTCTCCGCCGGTGCGCTGCAGGGGGTGGTGGATGTGGATATCAAGCTCATGAGCCAGGGGCCCGATAGCGGTCACGAACTGCATCTGGATGCCGTGGGCCTGAATGTGCGCCTTGAGGACCCCAACGAGCTCTTCGACCTGTGGCTCGGCGACGATGCCTCGGCTCTGGACGGCGCGGCGTCCTATTTGCAAGGAATCGCGGGGCCCCTGGACCTGGGCGACACTGATTGTCCCGGTGATATCTGCTTCCTGCGCGTGCGCGATGGGGCTGGTGTGGCTCGCACCCTGTCGGTCCTCCTGCTCCCCGGTGGAGCCACCTTCCGGGTCGGGTTCGTGGATGGCCGTGAAGATGCCCCGGTGGACGAGGACCTGAGCCTGGTGAACGCTCCGGCCACGGCGCCTGCCGATGGTGTCAGTCTTGTGCGGGTGGAGGTCACTCCGTGCGATGGCAGTGGCATCCCCCTGGGCGAGGGCGTCATCTTGCGGCTGGATCCTGCCTCTCTTGGCCCGGCGGAAACCGTGGGTGGTTTCACTCATCAAGGCGACGGTTCTTTTGTCATCGAACTGAAGTCGGCCGGCATCGGTGACGCCATGCTTCTGGTGGAAGCCGACGGCGTGACCCTGAGCCAGGCGCCCGTGGTCAGCTTTGTGGCGCCCTAGGCTTGTGCCGCCCGCCGCCGGCGGGCGGCCACGCGCTCCAGGCGCCGTACCCGGCGTTCTTCAGCATTCCCGGCCCGACGGCGATCTTCATCGGTCCGGCAGAGTATGGGCGGCACCACGCGGGAGGGCCGGCCGTCGGCTCCCAGGGCCACGGTGGTCAGGTAGGCCGTGCAGGTATGAACCTTCTCACCGGTGAGGCTGTCTTCTGAGAAGACCTTGACCCCCACCTCCATGGAAGTGCCCCACGCCTGGTTGACCTGGGCAAACAAGCTGATGATGTTCCCCAACTTGATGGGGTGGATGAAATCCAAGCTGTCCAGGGAGGCGGTGACGATGCCGGTGCGGCAATGGCGCAGGGAAGCGATTGCGGCCGCCTTGTCGATCAGTTCCATGACCCGCCCACCGAACACGTTGCCATAAATATTGGTGTCCTCGGGGATGATCAACTCGGTCATTTCCACCCGGGAAGATGCAGGCGGTGCCGGCTGGAGAGGCTTCGCAGGTGCCATGGCGGCATCTTAACACCTCCTCCTGCGCCGGCTCGCGGGAAACCCTTGCCCGTGGCTGCCGTATTGTTCATGCGGGTTGTGGCTCCGCTGCCGCAACCGGAGGTGATGCGTGCGACACTCCAGTCGGCTGACTGCACTCGTTCTCCTGGTGGCCTCGCTGATGCTGGTTGCCGCGGGCATGCTGCTGCTGCTGCGCCCGTCGCCTCTCCCGAGCCGGGCCGTCCTGATGATCAACTTGCAGGATGACCTCCCCGAAGAGCGCGGTCATGGCATGGTCGCGCGCTTTCTCGGCGGGCGTGAAATGACGGTCTTGCAGGTGGTTCGAGCCCTTGACGCGGCGGCGGCGGACGAGCGCATCGTGGCGGTGAACCTTCACCTGGGGGGGGTGCGCTGTGGCCTCGGTCGTGCCCAGGATGTGAGGCGCGCCTTGCTCAGGGTCCGCGCCGAAGGGAAACCGGTGGTGGCGCTGCTGGCGGGGGGTGGGCTCCTGGATACATATCTCGCCAGTGCAGCCGACGAGGTCTATATGTTGCCGGCGGGGAGTCTCATGGCCGCGGGAATCGTGGTGGAAGTGCCTTTTCTCCGTGGGGTCCTGGACAGGGTCGGCGTTTATCCCGATTTTGTCACGGCTGGAGATGGGAAGGACGCGCCGGATCCCTACACCCGAACCTCCATGTCAGAAGTCATGCGGAGGAACATGAATCGAATCGTGGATGATTTGCAGGGGCAGATCCTCTCCGACATGGCCGCCGGTCGCGGCATGGAGCCCGAGGCCATGCAGCGCCTGGCTCATCGAGGTCTCCTGTCCGCTCGCGCCGCCATGGAGGCGGGATTCGTCGACGGCATCCTGCACGCCGATGAGATCGCCGAGCGCATCCGCGAGCTGGTGGCCCCAGGCGATCCTGACGACATGGAGGAGCTCTCCCTGACTCGTTACGCGCGGCACCTGGGCCCGGGCTGGCTGGATCGGCCTGCCACCCTTGCCCTGGTTTACGTCACGGGCGTTCTGGTGCAGGGAGAATCCCTGGATAACGAGTGGTACGGCCGGGCTGCAGGCGCTGTGACGCTCTCCGCGGCCCTGAAGAGCATCCGGGATGACGAGGATATTGCAGCCGTGGTCTTGCGCATCGATTCGCCGGGCGGCTCCGCCGAGGCGGCCGAGATCTTGTGGCGGGAAATCTCCCTCACCGCCGACAGCAAGCCGGTGGTGGTCTCCATGGGTGACTACGCCGCCTCTGGCGGCTACTACATCGCTGTCGCCGGGGACGAGATCCTGGCGGAGCCTTCCACCATCACCGGGTCCATCGGGGTGTTCGCGGGCAAGTTCGCTCTGCAGGGATTTTACGACTGGATCGGCATGAACTGGGAGCAAATCAAGAGGACTCCCAACGCAGACATCTTTCACGACCGTCTGCCCTGGACCCGGGAGCAGAGGCAACTGCTGCAGGAGCAGGTTGAGGGAGTCCACGACAGGTTCAAGCAGGTGGTCGTGGAGGGCCGGGATCTGTCCGTGGAAGAGGTGGACAACCTGGCCACAGGTCGGATTTTTACCGGGCGAGAGGCCGTGGATGTCGGTCTTGTGGATGGTCTTGGCGGGTTGCCCCAGGCCATTGCCGCCGCCACTCGCCGCGCGGGCCTTTCCGGCTCGGAGCAGGTGCGGTTGCGCGTTTACCCGCGGGCGGGGGGATTCCTCGCGGGTCTGGTACGGGATCAGAGCATGTCCCTGGGGCCGTCAAGAGGACCACTCGCCGGCGCCATGGCTGAGGCGGCCCTCTGGGATCGATTGGCCCGGGAGCGGGTGGTCGCCTACTCGCCCTCCCGGGTGGTCCTGCCCTGACGGTCTTCTCCGTGAAGGCGCGGATCCTGCACCGCGCCGTTGCTTGATCACCTTCGCGCTGCGCTGTTAGCATGAGAGTGCGACGAGGGTCATGAAGCGGTTTCAGGCCTTGCCCGTCACGATACTCAGGAGTTGGTCCCATGCCGCGTTTCTCGAGAAATTTCCGCATCTGGAGCGCTATGGCGCTCATCTTGGTTGCCTGCCTCCTTGCCGGCTCAGCCCAGGCGCAGGTCCGTGGCACAGGGGCGTCGGGGTACACCCATGTGTCGGGGACCGTTACCGACCCCGATGGGAAGCTCCTGGCGGGTGTCACCCTGTTTCTCAATAGCACCGAGACGAAGGTCAAGAACACCAAGGTCAAGACCAACAAAAAGGGGAGGTTTGTTCACCCGCTGGTCAATTTCGGGCCCTATACGTTCGAATTCGTCAAGGAAGGCTATAAGGTCTATTACTTG
>JAPUKF010000151.1 GCA_027295805.1 Acidobacteriota bacterium
ACTGGATGCCGTGGGGCTTGTGGTCGTCACCCAGGTCGATGGTGCGCAGGACGCGGGCGGCGGGGATGTCCAGCACGGTCAGTGATGACCCCGCCTGTTCCCGGCTGCCGTAGTTGGTGACCACCGCCAGACGGCCATCGGGTGAAGCCGCGACTTCATGGGGCCCAACGCCTGTGGGCAGGGTGGCGACCACTTCACCGGAAGCCAGGTCGATGAGAGATGCGCTGCCCTCCGCCTTGTTGAGGACAATCAGGGTGCCGGGAGCGCCGGCCTGCGCCAGGCTGCCGGCCATGACACTGAGGGACAGAAGAACCGCCAGGCCGAAAGCGGCTGCGGCGCGGGGACGGCCGGGATGAAGGGTGGCGACGTTCATGGCACCTCCTGAAAGCCCAAGTCGAAAGCCCCAGGATCATGCCCTGAACGCCTCGCCACCACAAGCCCCCCGTGGCAGGGGCGGCTTCTAGAACACGAACTGCATCTGAGTGGTGATGACATCGGCGTCCACGCCGGCCTCGCCGAGGTAGTTGTCCGACTTGCGATAGGAGAACTGAATTTTGGCCTTGTGCTTGTTCCAGAACCAGTTGACGCCTATTTTGGTGCGGGTCCAGGCGTCGTCATAGTTGTCGGCATCGAGGGAATCCCAGCCGGCCACGAATTCCAGGTGGTTGTTGGGCAGCATGTAGCCGCCTTCCAGCGCAAAGATGTCCAGGTCGGTGGTCCCATCCCTGTAGAGGCCGCCGGTGAACGTTTCGTCCACGGTGTCGCCGCTGATCATCTGGTACTCCACGTCGGCGGAGAAACCGTGCCCCCGCACACCGGCGCTCATCTCGATCCCGCTGGCTTCGTCCAGGTCGGCCTTGTCGGGGTTGGTCCCCACACCGTTGGCATCTGTGAAGGTGTTGTTATCGTCGTCGTTCATCCAGGCGTAGGCCGCCAGGCTGACGTTGAAGCGCCAGGAGTCGGAGTGAAAGTCGCCCTGGTCCAGGGCAACGTAGCCCAGGGGGTGCCAGTCCACTCTGGCGGCGGCCAGCCAGCCCTGGTTCCAGTCGATCTGTCGGTTCGCCGGTGAGTCGAAATCCATGCGATTGACGGCCGGGTCATGATCTTCGGCGCCGGCCGAGACCATGTACCCCAGCTTCTTGTCGAATTGCTGCCCCTCCAGGCGGACACCCAAGTTCCGATCCGGCGAGCCGAAATTGTGCTCACCTGCGAAGCTGCGCTCGATGAGTTGCTGACGCTTGGAGGAGGTGAGGAATTCCCGGGAGAAGGGGGTCTTGGCGTTGCCGATGGTGATCTTGTGGCGCGCCAGCCCCAGGTACTGGATGTATGCATCCTTGATGGCCACCTCGTTGGCGTCCTCGGCCTTGCCGAAGTCGAACTGGATCTTGGCGTACCAGTCCCTGGTGACCGTGCCTGCGATGTAGAGCCGCAGGCGCCGGAAGAAGATCTCGTCGAACTCCTCATCTCCGGCCGGGTCCCCGTCGGTCTCGAAGTTGAGGTACTGGATCTGCACGCGGCCGCCTATCTCCAGCTTCTTGTCACCCTCTTCATAGACGGTGATGCCGGCAGCGGCGGGAACGGCGCCCATCAGGGCGAGGACAGCCCCGGTGAGGCAGGTGAAAAGATCTCTCCTCATGTCAATCTCCGCGACTGCGCAGCCTGACCATGGCACAGGCACGCTTCTCCCGCAAGCTGTTGGCCGGCTGCGCAGGTGTCACCCAGGTGACCGGTCTTTCACCGACCCTTGCTGTCGGTTATCCTGCAATCTGCGCCGGGCGGATGACCGGCGCGACATGATCAGGTGGAGGAAGGTGAACAACCATCTGGAGCGGATGGCGGACCATGCCATCAAGGTGACCGAGAATGTCATGTTCATGATGGAGATGGAGCTTTGGTGAGCCCATTGCGCACCCTCTACGAGCCCGTGGAGCCGTCGGATGCCGGACACCTGCCGGTGGGTGACGGTCACGAGATCTATTACGAACGTTGCGGCAGTCCCGAGGCTGCTGCCGCGGTTTATCTCCACGGCGGACCGGGCGGCGGCTTCGAGGCCAAAAACAGGGGCTACTTCGACCCGGCGGCATGGCAGGTTGTCCTCCTGGAGCAGCGGGGCGCGGGCCGGAGCCGGCCGTTCGCCTGTCTGGAGCACAACACCACCGCCG
Source organism: Acidobacteriota bacterium (assembly GCA_027295805.1). GTDB lineage: Bacteria > Acidobacteriota > Polarisedimenticolia > SMYD01 > SMYD01 > SMYD01. Next base: position 2,163 of record JAPUKF010000151.1, read on the forward strand.
ACCTGGTTGCGGACCTGGAGCGCTTGCGCCGCCACTGCGGACTTGAGCGCTGGCTGCTGTTCGGCGGTTCATGGGGTTCGACCCTGGCCCTGGCTTATGCCGAGGCCCATCCCCAACGGGTGACGGGCCTGGTGTTGCGGGGCGTCTTTCTGGGAACCGACGAGGAGATCCACTGGCTTTACAAATCCGGTGGCGCCGCCCTCTTTTATCCCGAAGCCTATGAGGCTTTTCTCGCCCCCATCCCCAGCGCTGAACATGACGATCTCCTGGCGGCCTACCACCGGCGCCTGTTCGGCGACGACCGGTCGGAGCAGGCCGTCTGCGCCCATGCCTGGTCCCTGTGGGAGGGGACCGTCAGCCGCCTGACGCCGGACCCTGAGGAGATCGCGCTGTTTACCGGTGACGAGTTTTCGCTCTCCCTGGCTCGCATCGAGTGCCACTACTTCGTGAATCATTGCTTCCTGGAGCCCGGCAGTCTCCTGCGCCATGCCGGCCGCCTGAAAGGCCTGCCGGGGGTCATCATTCAAGGGCGCTACGACCTGGTCTGCCCTCCCGGCACCGCCTGGAAGCTGCACCGGGCCTGGCCCGATTCGCGGTTTCGGTGGGTACCGGCGGCGGGCCATTCGGCATCGGAGCCGGGCATCACCGACGCCCTGGTTCGTGCCACCGACAGCTTCCGCTCCTGAGGGCGGAAAGCTTCAGTCCAGGTGGGCCTGGTCTGAATCACCCATCTCCACACCCCCGCCCGGGAAGTACTCTTGCCAGCGATGGGTCACCCGTTGAGCGGTGTCGGCGTCACAGAACAGTTCTTCGGGATACCAGGGCTTCATGCGCGCGTCGATGGCCACCGGTGGTGTGAACGAGGGATGGTTGCGGATCAGTTCCACCCTGCGGCCATGGAGATCGGCGGCCGGCTCGAAGCGGGTGAAGGTGGTCCACAGGAAGTTGAAGACGCTGCGGCCGGCGCGGGCGACGTCATCGGTGAGGACCACCAGGGGCCAGTCGTCCAGGGAGCGGTGGGCCAGGATAGGTGCCACGTCGGAGGCGGCGGTTCCCGGCACGCCCCCCGGGGGATAGGGAGGTCCCTGCAGCAGGAGGCATCCCGGGCAGAAGACGCGGACGTCGGTGACACCCGGCGGCGGGTCGCCTGAGAAGGTGGCAGGGAGATCCCGCTGCGGCTCGCCCACCCCCAGCAGGATTCCCTTGCTGCCTTCGTTGATGCGCGGGCCGGCATAATCCAGGCTGTCCATGGAGACGTTGCCAAAGACGAAAAGGTCGGTGCGGAAATCGGCGCGGCGCAGGATCTGGGTGAGCACCGCCGGAAAATCCTTGAGGTCGCAGGGCTTGTCCATGACCAGCAGAAACTTGGTCAGAGACAACTGGCCCTCGCCGAGAATTCGAAAAGCCGCCGCCATGGCTTCACGCTTGTAACGCTGCTGGACCACCGCCGCCGACAGGGAGTGATAACCGGTTTCGCCATACGACCACAGGTCGCGCACCGCGGGCATGACGACGGGAAAGAGAGGCGAGAGCAGATCCTGCAGGTAATCGCCCAGGAAGAAGTCCTCCTGGCGGGGTTTGCCCACCACCGTGGCCGGAAAGATGGCGTCTGAGCGGTGATGGACGGCGTCCACGCGGAAGACCGGGTAATCATGGACCAGGGAGTAGTAGCCGTAGTGATCGCCGAACGGCCCTTCGGGACGGCGCTCGGCGGCGGGAACGCGGCCCACCAGCACGAACTCGGCGTCGGCCGGCACCGGCAGGGGCGAGCGGGGGCTGCGGGTCATGGGAAGCCGGCGGCCCAGGAGCAGGGAGGCCAGCAGCAGTTCAGGCGCGTTTTCCGGCAGAGGAGCCACGGCTGCGAGGATCATGGCCGGGGGCCCGCCCAGGGAGACGGCGACCGGCAGGTCGGTCCCGCGCTGCTCGGCGGCGGCATGGTGAAACCCGCCGCCTTTGCCGATCTGCCAGTGCATGCCGGTGGTGGCATCATCGTAGACCTGCATGCGGTAAAGCCCCAGGTTATGGCCGCCATGTTCGGGGTGCTCGGTGTAGACCAGCCCCAGGGAGATGAACGGGCCGCCGTCCCGGGGCCATGTGGTCAGCACCGGCAAATCGGAGAGGCGGGGCGCATCCTGGGTCCGGTCCAGGACCGGCCCTCTGGTCCGGCGCTTCAGCCCCAGGCGCAGCAGCACCGGCAGGAGATCCCGCTCGCGCCAGAGTTTTCCCGCCGTCGGCGGCATGAGTCGCTGAGGCAGGGCCGCTGCCCGGGCCACCAGTTCTCTGGGCCGGCGCCCGAAGGCACGATCCACACGCCCGGTCGTGCCGAACAAATTGGTGACCGCCGGGAAGGAAGCTCCCTTCACCCGCTTGAAAAGGAGGGCAGGGCCGCCGGCCGCCACGACACGGCGGTGAATCTCCGCCGCCTCCAGGTGCGGATCGACCTGGGCGTCGATCTCCACGAGGTCGCCGTCGCGGCGCAGGATCTCCAGGAAAGAGCGCAGGTCCTGAGGCGGGCTGGATCGTGCTGGGGGCAACGGCTCTCCGCGACGGACGGGACTGGATAGGTGGCTCCCTGCCGCCTGCGCATCTTACCCCGTAAGACAATCTTTACCGAATCTTCATGCATGAGATTGCCCCGGTATGGGAGTCCTGTCCATGGCTGGAATGGCCATTCTCCTGATACCCTCTGTCCCGGACATCGCGGCCGGACCCGTGGGGAAGGAGTGTCCATGTCCGAAGAAAGCACCACGCCGAACGAAATTCCGGTCAACACGGCTCAGCCCGATGCCGAGGAGTTGATCCTGCATCTGGAAAAGCGCCTGGGTATGGACGGTCTCAAGAGCCTGGTTAGCAAGTGCCTGAAAGAGTCCAACCGCACGCGCGCCATTCAGGTCATCAATGCCGCGGTGGGGACCGTGCGCCTGCCGGCCAGTACCGACCGGGGCCGCATGGGCCGCCTGATCATGGAGGGCCTGGGCAAGCGCCGGGAGGCCGTGCTGGACGCCATCCAGACCCTGACGCGGGATCCCTTCGAGTGGAAATCCAAGGGCGAAATGCAGCAGCGTCTGGACAAGGCCGTGGATGCGTTGAACAAGGCCCGGGATGAAAAAGAGGGCAAGGCGGATGAAAAGAAAAAGGCCGCCATCGAGGTAGTAGGCATTTTGCGGGAAGTGATGGAGCCGGAGGAGACCCGGCGGCTGGTGATGCTCAACGCCTTCCCCGATGTTCTGGACGAGATGCTGGCCGCCCTGGAAGACTGACGCCGGGCTTCTTCTTCAGTTCGGTCGAAAATCATCCACCATAAAGCCGCTCTTGGTGAGAGCGTTCTTTGCTTTTTTCAGTTGCGTTGATTTCACGAGGATGTAATCGGTATCAAAGGTTGAGATGGCGAAGATACTGATCCGGGCCGCCGCCAATGCCACCGATATTCCGGCCAGGACACCGGTTACCGACAAATCCATGGGACCCAGCACCTTGAAACACGCCCAGTCCGTGCTTTTCTTACCCCCGGCCAGCTCGATAGAAGAATCACAAACAATGGACAGCTCCTCATCGGTCTTACCCACCCAGAAAAACGAACCACCAAGAACAGACGCGGGAATCGTATCGCTGGCCTGAAACCTGTAGATCGTGAAGTTGTGAGCCAGTACTTTAAGAGCGGGTTTTGCCATGGCTGGTTCCGGACCTCCTCAACCCGCCCGCGGCCTGACACCACGACTCAGGAACAAAATGGCAAGTCCAAACGCCATGACGAAGGGGCCCTCCCAGATGGTCCAGAATGGTGGCATGCCTTCCCACCGATCCACAACAAGCAGCACGACACCCAGCGAGGTAAAAGCAGCACCGAGGTAGATCAAGACCCTGCGATGCCGGCCGAGATCGAAAGAAACGACCCAGAGCAGCCCGCCCAGCAAGGCATAGAAGGCGGACGTCGAGCGGGCCAGGTAGCCGACCACGGGCTTGTCGGGAAGCGGACCCATGCCCAGCATGGAATGAATGGCATCCATCCAGGTGAATGGTGCCGCCACAAAGATCAAGGCCAGTAAGGATGAACTGCCCATGAGCCGAAGAACCAGCTTCAGAATCTGCTGCGAGGTCACTATCTTCAATCGGGCTGTGCGCGCCCTTCGAAGCTCAGGGCAGCGGAGTTGATGCAGAAGCGCTGGCCTGTGGGCTGGGGGCCGTCGGGAAAGACATGACCCAGGTGTGAATCGCAGCGGGCGCAGACGACCTCGCTACGTGCCATGCCGTGGCTGTTGTCGCTCTCCTGGCGAATGGTTCCCTGGGCGATGGCGGCGGTGAAGCTGGGCCAGCCGCTGCCCGAATCGAACTTCTCGCCGGAGGCGAACAGTTCCTGGTTGCAAGCGGCGCAGCGGTAGACCCCCTCACCCTTGTGATCCCAGTAGCAGCCGGTGTAGGCCGCTTCGGTGCTCTTCTCGCGCAGGACGGCGAAGGCCTCGGGGCTCAGGGCGGCCCGCCACTCGGCTTCGGACTTCTTGACTTCGTCAGTCATCTGTTGTCTCCGGTGGTCTCCAGATACCCGGGATGCGGGTACCGCAATCGGGGCAGGAGGAGCCGTTCAGCCTGTTGTCCAGAATGGTGTAGCCGTGGCGCTGAATGAGGAGTGCGGCGCAGGATGGACAAGTGGTGTCTTCGGCGCCAGCGAGCTGCCCGGGCCGGTTGCCGGCATAGACGAAGTGCAGGCCGGCGGCATGACCGATCTCTCTCGCGACACCCAGAGTTTCCGCCGGTGTGTCGCCAGGGCTGGTCATCTTGTAGTCCTTGTGGAAGCCCGTCACGTGCCAGGGCAGGTCGGGGGAGACCGACGCCAGAAAGTGGGCGATGTCGGTCAACTCTTCCTTTGAATCGTTGAAGCCCGGCACCACCAGAGTCACGACCTCGACCCAAAAGCCACGGTCGACGGTGCCCTGGATGGTCTCCAGCACCCTGTCCAGAACTCCCCCCATTTCGCGGTACCGGGCCTGGCGGAAGCTCTTGAGGTCGATCTTGTACAGATCGGTGTGGGGGCGCAGAAAGTCCAGGACGCGGGGAGTGGCGTTGCCGTTGGAGACAAAGCCTGTCAGGAACCCTTCGGCACGGGCGTGGCGGAAGACCTCAACGCCCCACTCGCTGGTGATGAGCGGCTCGTTGTAGGTGGAGACCACGGCGCAGGCCAGGCTGCGGTGGGCATGTGCCAGCAGGTCCTCGATGCGGGTCTCGGTGACCGGGGCCACCGCCTCGGGGTCCCGCAGCGCCTGGGAGGTGATCCAGTTCTGGCAGTAGGAGCAGTGGTAGTCGCAACCCAGCATGCCGAACGAGAGAGCGTCCCGGCCGGGGAGGACATGGAAAAACGGTTTCTTCTCGATGGGGTCGCACTGCAGGCCCGCGATATATCCCCAGGGCACACGCAGAGTGCCGCCGTCGTTAAAACGGACCTTGCAGATGCCGTCATGGCCGGGAGGGATGCGGCAGTCGTGGCCACAGGCGTAACAGTGGACCCATCCCTCTTTACCGGGAATCCGTTCGCATAGGGTTCCCTGTGCGGTGCGCCGGCGCAGCGTCTGCGCCAGGGGCGTGGGCTCGATGGTGCCGGTTGCCATGATCCTGGTCAGATTGTACTACCTGGGAGAAATTCTCGAAATACCCTTAAAATCCAATGATCTTGAGGTTGCCGAATCAGGACTTTAATGGTACTGTATCCATGTATGGAAATAGAACCATTTTGGTCCTCTATTCACTGAAAATGGCGGTGCAACGATGATGCGGCTGACCCGACAGGCCGATTACGGCATTGTTGTGATGACCCACTTTGCCCGGCTGGGCGAAGGGGAGACACACACCACCCGCGACATAGCCGCGGAGGTGCATCTCTCCGTGCCCATGATCAGCAAGATTCTCAAGGCCCTGGCCCGGGGAGACCTGCTGGTCTCGCAGCGTGGCGTCAACGGTGGTTACAGCCTTAGCCGGGCGGCGGACGAGATCTCGGTGGCCGACGTCATCACCGCACTGGAAGGGCCCATCGGTATGACGGCCTGTACCGATGAACACTCCGACGGCTGCGACATAGATGATGTCTGCGCGGTTCGCGGCAACTGGCAACTGGTCAACCAGGTGGTACGCCGGGCCCTGGAGAACATCACTCTGGAGCACATGGCCGAGCCCATGCCATGTACCTTCGACGAGTTGATGCCTCCGCCCCGGAAGGAACGTCTGCCTCAAGCCCATAATCACGAAAGAGACTCATGAGTGACAGCAGCGACACAACCAGTGTGAAGAACCGCGAACTTCGTGAGCTCACCGAGCAGAAGTACAAGCACGGCTGGGTCACCGACATCGAGTCGGATTCGGCCCCACCGGGCCTGAGCGAAGACATCATCCGCTTCATCTCGGCCAAGAAAGATGAGCCCGAGTTCATGGTGGAGTGGCGGCTCAAGGCTTACCGGCATTGGCTCACCATGACAGAGCCGCACTGGGCTTTTGTCAAATATGCGCCCATCGATTACCAGAAGATCATCTATTACTCGGCTCCCGGCTCCCAGAAGGGGCCGGCAAGCCTGGATGAAGTCGATCCCAAGCTGCTGGAAACCTACGAGAAACTGGGGATCCCCCTGGCCGAGCAGAAGATGCTGACCGGCGTGGCCGTGGATGCGGTTTTCGACAGTGTCTCGGTGGCCACCACCTATAAGGGCAAGCTCAACGAGATGGGGATCATCTTCTGTTCCTTCTCCGAGGCCGTACGCGAGCACCCGGAGCTGGTGAAGAAGTACCTGGGCTCAGTGGTGCCGACGACAGACAACTACTTCGCAGCTCTTAACTCGGCGGTGTTCACCGACGGATCGTTCGTCTACATCCCCAAGGGAGTGCGCTGTCCCATGGAGCTGTCCACCTACTTCCGCATCAATGCCGCCAACACCGGCCAGTTCGAACGCACCTTGATCATCGCCGACGAAGGCGCGAAGGTCAGCTCTCTGGAAGGCTGCACAGCCCCCATGCGTGACGAGAATCAGCTCCACGCCGCGGTGGTCGAACTGGTGGCCATGGACGATGCCTCCATCAAGTACTCCACCGTGCAGAACTGGTACCCGGGCGATGAAAACGGCGTCGGTGGCATCTTCAACTTCGTCACCAAACGTGGCCGCTGTCAGGGCCGCAATTCGCACATCTCATGGACCCAGGTGGAGACCGGCTCGGCCATCACCTGGAAGTACCCGAGTTGCATCTTGCAGGGTGACAATTCGGTGGGCGAGTTCTACTCGGTGGCCCTGACCAACAACTACCAGCAGGCCGATACGGGCACCAAAATGATCCATATCGGCAAGAACACCAAAAGCACCATCATCTCCAAGGGGATATCCGCCGGCCGGGGGCAGAACTCCTATCGCGGCATGGTCAAGATCCTCAAGAGCGCCGAGGGCGCGCGCAATTACTCCCAGTGCGATTCGCTGCTGCTGGGAGACGAGTGCGGAGCCCAC